>DASSFG010000156.1:0-3200 GCA_035694685.1 Pirellulales bacterium | reverse complement strand
AGCGGCTCGCCGATGTGCATGGCGATTTCGATGCGACGACGCCAGGGGAACGTCTGCCGCCGCTGAACATAAGCCGACAGCGCCCGCGCCAGCCCGCGGCTGGCGCGGAAGCCGGCGGGCAACTCCGCCGCCAGCCGGATGGCATCGGGCTCGTTCATGGGCGCCATTCCATAGTGACGCTGCGGCTCTTCGATGACCACCATCGTGCCGGCGGCCAGGTCGCCCAAGCGCTGGTAGCGGTCGTTCATGGCTGCCGTGACGAGGCCCAGCAGGTAGGTGGGAAATGGTATTTCCACCTCGCCGATTTGCACCAGCGTGGCCCAGGGCAGCGCATCAGCCGCGCGGAGAAAGTTGCGCAGCACCGCTTGCCAACCGTTGATGGGCTGTCCTTCGTCCGACACGACGCGAATGCGCATCAGGCGTTTGCCGGGCGTTTGCCCATTCCAGTACGTCTCGAACAGCCCCCCATAAAACCAATCGAGTACGAAATACGCGACCAGCGAAACGCCGAACCCCATGCCAGTCTGCCCGATCGCGCCAAACGCCATGAGAAACACAAAAAAGAGTATGGCGACCACGCCGATGCGCACGGCCACGTCGATCAGGAAGGCCGGTAGCCGGCGAAACGGGCCTGCCACGCGGTATTGAAACGCGATGTTCTCCGGCGTAACGATTTCAATGCGCGTGTCGATGGGCGCGACCTGAAGGTCCATAGTTCAGTGTGAGTCATCCGATGTTGGGCAGCCCGCGACACCATTTTTATTCATCCGTTCTCGCGAAACAACCTCTGCGAAAGAAGATACAGGTCGTTTTTCCAGACCGGCCAGCTATGGCTACCGGCATCGACGTGCCAGACATGCGGAACCTTCTCTTGCTCCAAGGTCTCGTGAAGAGCTTTGCTTCCCTCAATCAGCCGGTCGGCGTTGCCGCAGGACAGCCACAGCAGGCGCAGTCGCATGTGGCCCTTCGCGTCAGCAATCAATTCGGCTTGCCGACCGAACAGCGCCGAGGAAAAGCCGCCGATCCAAGCAAACGTGTCAAGGTGCGTCAGACCGATCGAAAGTGCCTGCCCTCCACCCATCGACAGTCCCGCGATGGCGCGATGTTCCGCGCCGGGCTGTGCCGCGTAATTCGCTTCGACGTACGGCACAATGTCCTGCAACAGGTCCGTCTCAAACGCGTTGTTGCGGCCTCGTCCGCGATCGTCACCGGAAGTTCTCGCAACGCCGTTGGGCATCACGACGATCATCGGTACGAGCTTCCGATCGGCAAAGAGATTGTCGAGAATGACGTTGGCCCGCCCGTTGCGCCGCCAGCCGTTCTCGTCGTCGCCGGCACCGTGCAACAGATATAGCACGGGATATTTGCGTTCTGGCGAATAACCCGGCGGCGTGTAGATGACCATCTTTCGTTTGCCGCCCACGGATTTGGAGTCGTATTCGACCGTCTCGACCTTACCGCGAGCGATGTCTTGTCGCTCGCTGTCGAAGCCGGCAGCCGCATCGCCGCCCGACGCCGGCAGGGTGGGGGTGATCGTCAAGCCACCCCGCGGCGCGGGGAATTTAAACTCGACCCCCTTCAGCTCCGTCAATTTGCTTTGCTGGTCAGCCGTTAATACGAGCAACATGTCGGCGTCGGCTTTCCGGCGTCGCTCTTGCAGTTGTGAAAAAAACTTGCGTCGCTCGTCGTCGGACATCGTTTGGAAATTCCCAGCGGCCGGGCCCGCGTTGCGGGCTTCCTCTTGAATCGCTTGCAGCTTTTCCCTTTGGTCCGAGGAGAGGCCAAGCTGGTCGGCCACCTCAGTGCGGCTGAGGGCCACGGCCCCTTCACGCTGCAAGCGCAGTTGGTTAAGTCGGGCAAGTTGCTTCTCGTCCAGAACGGTCGCGACTTTTTCGGCGAACTTCTGACGGGCCTCTTGGACCCTTACGCCAGCCTCGGCGAACCGCTTGGCGCGATCTTCTTCCGGAAGGTTTTGAAGTTCTTGGAAGTTGCCGAACGCCGATCGCGTTTGTTCTTGCAGAGCGGAAGATGCTTCGTCAAGCTGCTTGTTTTGCTCGTCGCGGGTGGCCAGCTCTTTGCGAACTTCGGGCATAGCGAGCAGCGTCGCGGGCAACGCCTCCGCCTCGCGCCCAAAGCCAAATCCACGCCCGAAACCGCCCGGGCCACGCCGCGGTGGCTGCTGAGCGGAGACCACGGAAGTTATGAGAAACAGTAACAGCCCGCCGACCAGCATTTGTCGCGACAACATAGAATGGCCTTTCGAGTAGGGATTGGTGCGCCAAATAGTGCGGTGGAAATAGGGCGGCGTTACAGCGACCGGGAGGGGGAGAGGAGTGAAAAGTGGAGAGTGGAAAGTGGAAAGTGGAAAGGGGAAAGTGGAAAGTGGAAAGGGGAAAGTAGCTAGCGTGTAGGTGAAGTTGTGGCCGGTCTCCCGACCGGGCCCACGGGCGGCAGGCGAACACGGCATTGATTGCGAACGCTGGCGTATCTCCGTCGCCGCTCGTTGGGACCGGCGAAACCATTAGTGCGACCGAAGGTCAGTCGATCGGCAGTCCCGCCGCGGTCGTGGCAACATTCTCCCATCAAAACGGAAGTGATATCAACGACGACTTCGCTGCGACCATTGAGTGGGGCGACGGCAGCTCGTCCACCGGCACAATATCGACCATTGCCGGCAGCGCGGGCGAATGGGCCGTTAGTGGGTTGCACACCTATGCTGAGGACGGAAACTATTCGATTACAGTGCTGGTCAATAGTCCAACGACCTTTCCAATGGTCGCCATTAACTCGCGTGCGATCGTCTTCGGCAGCCACGAATATCATGCCGACGTGGTGAGCCTCGTCTATCTCAACCTCCTCAATCGCACGCCCGACGCGGCCGGCAGCGCGGCTTGGTCCGCCGAGCTCGACGCCGGCTCCGCCGACCAGCAAATCTGGGCCGCTATCGCCTCCTCGGACGAGTATTTCACCCGCGCCATTCGCGAAAACAGCTAGCTGATACAGCGACGGATAGCGCAGCGCCTTGATTGGCCACGCATCGGACTGCGCAGTTTTAGGAGTCTTATCGGGTGCGGCAGGTTTGAGAGCTATGGTTGCCCCGTGCCACGACCACTGGTTCATAGCCTTTTTGGTAGACGGCAGACGGTAGACGGCAGACAGGGCGATCGACAAACAACGACACCAACGATTTGGTCGCTAAC
>DASSFG010000155.1:0-6652 GCA_035694685.1 Pirellulales bacterium | reverse complement strand
CATCGACGAGCTCGTCCCAGATCGCCTTGTGGATGCCGAACGGATCGCGTGGTGTCGGCGGGAAAAGATCGACGACCAGCACATGGATTCCGGACCGTAAGAAATCGACCGTCTTCTGCACAAACTCTCGCAGCGATGCGCGGCAATCCTTGTTTCCCGGCGAAACGACCTCGATAACTGCAATGATTTGACCCAAGTGGTGTTTGACGACGACGCGGTTGGCTCGCTCCGAGTAAAAACCCGTCGTCGTGCGGCGTACGATTCGCGCCACCGGAGGAGGCACGGTCGCGACGCCGCCTTTTTCCGTGGGCGGCAACGCAGGCGTCTCGATGGCTAGAACGTCGCCCTCTCGAGGACCGAGTCTTTGCTCGACCAGCGCCGCAACACCCGATGGCAGTCGGCCGCGGTTCAACTCGCGGGCAATCTCGATGGTCCAGTCCTGGTGAAAATGATGAAACAAGCCGGCGGGTACCCGTGTCCAGTCGTGGATCGGCATAGGCGTTCTTCCGGCAGATTTCAAATCGGTTGCAAGTCAATTATAGCAGGCAAGATGCGGGTCGGCTCGTTGGCCGCGCTACTCGTGGCGCAGCGCTTCGATCGGATCCATCATCGCGGCGCGGCGCGCAGGATAGATGCCGAATACGACACCGACGATGACCGAAATGAAAAATGCGACCAGCACCGACCACGTGGCGATGACCGGCTCCAACTCCTGCACCACAGGTGGCAGTCCGCTCATGGCGTTGGGAAAGAAGTAGTTCATGAACTTGAGCACGCTTGCGACCGCCGGGTTGCAAAGGTAGCCCAACACCACCCCGCAAAAGCCGCCGGTGGCCGACAGTACGATCGTTTCCGAAAGGAACTGCTCGATGATGTCGCGCTGCTTGGCGCCCAAAGCGCGGCGAATGCCGATCTCGCGCGTGCGCTCGGTCACCGTGGCCAACATGATGTTCATGATGCCAATGCCACCCACCAACAGAGAAATACCGGCAATCACGACCGACAGCACGCGAAACATCATTTGCAGAATTTCGGCCTGCTTCAGCAGCTCTTTGGGAACGATGATCGAGTAGTCTTCGTTCTTGTGAAACTTGGCAAGCAGCCGACGGATGATGGCCGCGGTTTCTTCCACCTCGCTGACGTCGTTGACGGTGACCGTCAACTGGCTGAGTTGAACGATCTCGCCTTCCATGGTGCCCGACTTGGTGGTCATCACCTGGTCGCCAATGCGGGCGCGCAGCGTGTCGAGCGGAATGTAGATGTCCTTGTTGTAGTCTTGGCCGGTGAAACTGCCGCCGATGTTGCCCGAGGCGGCACGCTCGCGTGTCACGCCCACCACAACGTAAAAATCCTTGTCGATTTGGACGGCTCGATTGATCGGGTTTTCGTAAGGAAACAGCGCGGCCGCCACTTCATGAGCCAGCACACAGACGTTATCGACGCGGTCGAGGTCGCGGTCTCCCAAAAAGCGTCCCCGGGCGATCTTCAGGTTGTTCATCGCCAGATAGGCGGGCGTGCAGCCGACAAGCCTGATCTCGACGGTGTGCTCGATGTAGCGGGCCTCCTTTGATAGCTCGCGCAAGGGCGTGGCCCGCTTGACGGTGGGAATGGTCGAGACGATGCGCTTAAAGTCATCTCGCAGCAGTCCATAGGCCAGAAAGCGGCTCGTCGTGGCGCCCGACTGCGTGCTGACCGGCTTGATGCTGCGGACGATGATGTTGTCGGCGCCCAGATCCTTGATCTGTTGCTGGGCCTGATAGCTGACGCCCTCGCCCATGGCCACCAGCCAGATGACGGCGGTCACGCCGATCATGATGCCGAGGACGGCGAGCACGGAGCGCAGCTTGTGCAAGAGCAGGCTCTTCACACCGAGCCGCAGCGTTTGCAAGACCCTGGAACGGTAGATCATTGTTTACTGGCCGCCGCCGGGCGGTCCGCCGCCTCCAAATCCGCCGCCGCCTCCCCCGCCGAACCCTCCACCTCCGCCCTGCTGCATCATTTGCCTCCGCCGCTCTTCATTGGCCTTGTGCTCGGCCTCGTCGACGAAGCCGTCGCCGTTAGTGTCCATCATGCCGAAGAACTGTTGAGCGCGTTCCGGCAATTCGTCTACGGTGATTTTTCCGTCGCCGTTCTTATCCATGTCTTTGAAGGTGCGCGGCCGGCGATTGCCGCCGCCCCCGCCTCCACCGCCTCCACCACCACCGGGACTGCCGAAACCGCCTCCGCCGCCATCAGGAACGCCTGGCGCGCCTCCGCCATCGCCGCCCGGTCCGCCTCTTCCACGTCGCCGCCCTCCACCATCGCCCGGTGCCCCACCTGGGCCAAAGTCTCCGCCCGGACCTCCGCGGTCAGCCGGGCCACCGGCCGCAGGGGCGCCGGTAGTAGGGGCGCCGGTAGTAGGCGCTCCAGCCGCCGCGGCATCGGCTTTCACGCGCCTGGCCCCAAATCGCTTACCTACGTCGATTGCTTCCACGCCGCCGTTCTCGTCGGCTGCATCGGGAACGTCGGCGCGCGGGTTGAGCAATACCGACTCGCCCTCCTTCAGGCCGTCGACGACTTCGACCATTGTGTCGTTCGTGCCACCCAGCACCAGGTCGCGCGGTTCGACGCCTTTGCGGGTCTTGACGTAGGCGTGAAATTTGCCGCCGCTTTCGACGACGCACTGTACCGGTACTTGTAGGACGTTGCTCTTTTCGTCGACCAGAATCTCGACTTCCGCGGTCATACCCGGCTTCAGCTCTTCCGGCTCGCCATCGATTTTCACCACGGTGGCGTATTCTTTGACGGTGGAGCTGAACCAACTGCCCGGTTCCGGCTGGTTGGCGATCGAGCTGATTTCGCCCTGGAATTCGCGATCTTGAATCTTGACGCGTGCCCGCATGCCGATGCGAAGCTGGTCGACCTTGGTCTCGTGAACGAGGGTCTTGACTTGCATGTGCTTCAGGTCGGGCAGCTTGAAAAGCACTTGATTCTGCTTGACGCTGGCGCCGAGGTCGACCTTGGGCGTTTCCTGTCTACCACGTCCGCCGCTCATGTCGTTGGCCCACACTACCATGCCGTCTTGCGGGGCGCGGATCGTGCATCCCTCAAGCTGTTTTTCCAGACGTTCCAGCTTTGCCGCCTCCTTGTCATAGGCCGCCTCGTCGGATTTCATCAGTGCCGCCGCGCTGTCGCGCACGCTAATAAATCCTTCGAGCATCTTGGCCTTGGTGTACTTCTCCAGCACCTCTTTCTGCGTCTCGGCCACAGCCAGGTTTAGCTTGGCCTGCTCGACGGCGAATTCTTTCGACTCGACGTCGAGCTGCGTAACGTATCCCTTGCGGTGCATTTTCCGGCTGTAGAACAGCAGATTCTGGGCGCTCGAAAGGTTCTGCCGGGCCACCGTGATATTGGCCTCGAGCTGCTGCAGCGATTGCACAAACGTGCCCTTTTCGTACTCGTCGACCGAAATTTCGGCGGCGGAGAAGTCCTTGGACGACTTGATCTTGGCCGCTTCGGCCTTGGCCACGAGGATCTTTTGGTCACGGATGGCCTCCTCGGTCGAGTACGCATCCAGCGACGCCAGCACTTCATCTTTTTCCACGTGCTTGCCGTCGGTCACTATGTCGAGAATCGTGGTGTCGCCAGGCACCTTGCACCTCACTTCGACGTTGTTGGCGCTTTCGACGTTGCCATCTTCGGTAACGGTTACCAGCAGGTCGGCCTTTTTGACCTGAGCGGTCAGCACGCCGCCGCTACCGGCGTCGTCGCCGTCGCCGGCCAAACGGCCATACGCGAAATAACCGATGCCTAAAACGCCCAGACCTACGACAACAGACAGCGCCCGGGCAAGCCATCCCCCACCGCTTGTCCGCCGTGTTCGGTTTGCAAAGCCGTTCTGTAGGCGGTTGGCGACACCGCGGTCTTCGGTGGTCATCGCGTTCATGCGTACGATTTCTGGAAAATAGAGTGGGCGTGGGCGGGACAAAGGGCGAAGGCGGCGGCACCGGTCCCACCCTGGTCGGCGAAAGGCACCGCAACAAAAATCCAAGCGTTCGCAACCGTATCTTTATATGGAGTCGGCTAGGATCTGGCCGCAACCTGACTTGCGGCGAAGTTGCTGCCAATACGCTTTGTAGGTGGGCTGAGTTTTCCGGCCTGGTAAAACAGTGTGGCGCACGACGGATACGGTTACCATTCTTCGCTAAGCCGCCACAATTTGCAAGCGGAACACGGACCAGAAAACTTGCGGCGCTTGCCCAGCTACGCCGACGCAGTTTGCCCGGCCTTCGTCCAGAGAATCTCGCAAATCTTGTCCAGCAGCTCGCGGGGGCTGAAGGGCTTCATAAAGCAATGTTCAATTCCCAGCCTTTCGAGCGTCGCGCGATTGGGAGCAGGCGCGACGGCCGTGATCATGACCACCGGAAGACAGGCCAACGCCGGAACCTGCCTGAGCTTCTCGCAGAGTTGGATGCCCGACAGGCGAGGCATGTTGTCGTCGGTGACCAGCAGATGGACTTGCTGTTCGTTGAGAATCTTCCAGGCTTCCTGGCCATCGGTGGCGTCGAGCACTTCAAAGCCGAACTGTTCGAGGTTGAACCGCACAATGTGGCGCGTGGCCAATTGATCGTCGGCAAGTAAGACGCGCAGAGCCATGGGTGCTGAGTAAAGGCCGCCGGGAGAACCCTACGAAAGCATAGGACGCTTTTTGAGGCCAGGGTGCCCAAAAACGTCGCGTCAATGCACGACTTGCTGCCAGGTGCCGGGCGAAGGAACCATTTGAATCGGCCCGAAACCGGGCGGAGGGCCGTTGTAATACGTCGGATCGTAATTCAGGTACAGCATGGTCGAACTGGTGGCTGTGAACGTGCCGCCCACCGTCAGCAGATTGACGACAAACTCACTGCCCCCGAGCGTCACGTTGCCGGCCACGTAAACGAGCCCCATGAAGGCCGGCGGATAGGAGTCGGTCATCGTTGAATTCGACGTGCCCGAAGGCCACGGGTACGGGGCGCCGGCGGGATTGAAGTTGTAGGTGCCCGCTTCGCTGAGATAGGTGCCGTTGGAAGCGATCGCCAGGCTGCCGTTGACGAGCAAACAAGGGTAATTGTTGACCGCCGCACGCCAGACCACTGAATTGCCGATCTGGGTGCCCGCGCCCGGATTCAACAACAGCAGGCTGCCGATGATGCGGCAATTCTGAATGAGCAGGTTATTGCCCTGGCAATCGATCACGTACACGCCGTTGGAGTTCGTGCCGCCGCCGTAGGGATTGCTGCTGGGGCTGATGAGCACGTTCTGGATGGTAGCGCTGGGAATCGAACCGATGCTGATCGCCGTGCCATTGGTCTGATAATAGTTGAAGACGGTCGTGTCGGGGAACGTCAGCGCGGTGGTAATCGTGGTGCTCGTGCCGTTGTACGTGCCTCCGGCAATCAGGCCCATCGCCTGCACGTTGGCGTTCACGGCCGGGCTGGTGGCCGAGATGCTGCCATTGGTGGCGATCATCTGGTTGTTCGCATCGACCACCGCGCTGCCCAGTGCAACGTTCGTTGAAGCCGACAGGGCCGCGGTCAAACAAGTGTAAGGAATCGTCTTCGCGGTCAGCGTCACCTGGGCATATTGCGTCGATTTGCCGCAGACGCCGGTGGCCGAGAGGATGACAGGATCGAACAGCGAGTGATTGAGTGCGCCGTTGGGGTTCGTAACCGAAAGAGAGAACTTTCCTCGGCCGATCGGCTGGTTGCTGAACCAGGCGCCGTTGGAGTAATCGGTGCGCCAGTTTTTGTCTTGGGCAATCCACAGCCGGCCTACGTCAGTGGCCGAGATGGCATACTGCCGCGCATCTTGCAAATCGTTTCGCCAGCGGCCCGCTCGGGCACGGACGCGCGTGGCCGACAAGCCGCCCAGTGCAATCGTGGCCGTCAGCAGCACCATGCCGCAGACGGCTAGGTAGGTTGTTCCGCGACGTTTGTGCTCCGCCGTTCGCGTCCGGCTGGGGCCGTCCCGGTGGCGACCAGACAAGGAGACAAGGAGACAAGGTGACAAGGAGACGGAAGCCGTCTTGATGCGACTCCTGTCGTCTTGCTGACGCCTGATGCCTGACGCCTGATGCCTTCCTTCTGCCTGCTGCCTTCCGCCTTCAGTCTTTGCCTCACGGTACATTCGTCCTCACTCCCACGCGCGTAGCGCGTACGACGTTGTTGTGCAGCACCGTGACCGTAATGAGCTTGGCGCCGGATTCAGTGGCCGAGGTCTGTGTGACGTTCGTGGGGCTGACCCAGGCGACCGCGACCTTCCTCGTCCAGCCGTTCAAGTCGGGCAAATTGCTGCCGTCAGGGTTCTGCGGCGGCGATTCGCTCCAGGCGTTGTAGTCGTCGACGTCGTTAAATGTTTTGCGGCCCGTCTCGCCCGCTTCTGGGCCGAACAGCACGGGCGTCGTCGGGTTCTGATAGGAGAGCTCCTTGATTTCCGACATCATCGCAGTAGCCAGGAAACCGGCCTTTTCCGTCTCGGCGGCGCCACGCTGACCGGTGATCGACGAGCGCACGGCCCTGAGCGACGCCACCAACGACAGTCCCACGATAAGCGCTGCACCCGTCGCTTCGAGCATCGACAAACCACGGCGGCGGTTGCGATTTTGGGTTTTGGATTTTGGATTTTGGATTGGTCC
>DASSFG010000154.1:0-3904 GCA_035694685.1 Pirellulales bacterium | reverse complement strand
GCGATTTGAAGCCGACGAACATCATGCTCGACCAGCGACAAGAGCCGATCGTGCTCGACTTCGGGCTGACTCGTCGGTTCGACGGCGCCGATGCCAACCTCACGCAGAGCGGCGCCGTGCTCGGCACGCCTTCATACATGCCGCCCGAGCAGGTCACGGGCCAGGTTGACCAACTCGGCCCCGCCTGCGACATCTATAGTCTGGGCGTAATCCTTTACCAGCTCCTGTGCGGCAAGCTGCCGTTTGAAGGACCACCGACCGTCGTGCTCGGCCAAATCCTGGCGGCCACGCCCCTTCCGCCCTCGGCCCGACATGCCGGCGTCGATCCGGCGCTGGAGGCGATTTGTCTGAAAGCAATGGCCAAGCGGCCCTCCGATCGCTACCTCTCGATGAACGCGTTGGAGGCCGCGTTGAGCGCGTTTTTAAAGCAAGCGAACGTGCGGCCTTCATCGCCGGTCGTGCAAAGTGCTCTGGTTCGCTCTCCGCCGGACGAGGCGCCGCCCGTCCAGGTTCCGCTAGCACCGTTCGCACCAATGGCGAGCGATATGCCGCCGGCATCCGCTGAGGCGTCTCTGGCCCCCGTTGACATGCCGGTAGCCGCGGTCGACGCGACGCCAGAACTGCTTGACGTGGCGGCCAAAGCAGAAGAGCTGCCTCCGATACAAGTAGCGGAAGCCCCTTGGTTGAACGCGCCGGTGTATGGGATCCGCGCGACGCCGGCCCCCGCGCGACGCGGCCGGCGTCGGCCGCTGCCCGACCGGCAGCGGCTGGCGATCGTCGTTGTCTCTGGCATCGCGGCTTGCGCCGTATTGGGGCTGGTGTTGATGGCACTTTTCTCGGGCGGCGGGCGACAACTTGCGCCGAGCGACGTCGGCCCGGCCAACGCTGCCACGCAAAGTCAGGCTCCGGCGCCCGGCCAAGGCCTCAGGCCGAGCGAATTCGATTTGAGCCCGGCCGCGCCTTTGTTATTGGCCAGCGAACGCGGCCCAATGGGCATGTTCCATAATGGCGCTTGGTCGGATGCGAAGATGGGAGATCCGCCGGGCGTCGTTCGCACGGTTTTGGTCGATTCGGGCGGCGGCTGCTGGTTCGGCGGCGAAACGGGCGTCTTGCGCATCAAGGGCGGCGAACGGACCACGTTTGTCGCCCAGCAGGGGCTGCCGGCGAAGCCGATCTCGCACCTCTGTGAAGACCGCCAGGGCCGAATTTGGGCCAGCTCGTTCGGTGACAACGTTGCGGTTTTCGAGTCGGACGGCTGGTCGAAGCTGACCGTCGCCGACGGGCTATGCTGGGACAACGCCAACGGCTTCGCGCAAGACGCGCGGGGACGCCTGTGGGTCGCGACCGATCGGGGCGTTTCGCTCATCACAGACCGGCAGTTTTCCAAAACTCCATTCGTGGAACAACTGGGGAACTTGAACGTCAAATCGATCGCCAGCGACAAATCTGGGAGGGTTCTCCTGGGTTGCATCGGCGGCCTTTGCGTTCTCGACGGCGACCAGATTCTGAAGTTGCTGACCGTCAAGGAGGGCCTTCCGCAGCGCACGCCGCAGGCCACCTTTGTCGATCGCCGCGGACGCATTTGGCTAGGTACCTGGGGCGGCGGGGTCGTGGGGCTCGACCCCACGACGCTGACGATTTCGCCCGACAACGCGTTGCCGCGGGCAGGAATGGTCGGCAATCTTTGCGAGGATCCGGCCGGCAATCTCTATCTGGCGTCGCTCTCGACGGGCCTGTGGCGGCTGCCGGCCGCCGGGGACCGATGGGAGCAATTGCCCGTGCCGCAGCAGCTTGCCAACCTGAGGTTCGTCGCAGTGCTGCCGCCTGAGATCGCCGATGAGTTGCGGGGCAACGCCACCCCCAACGACGCGGGCAGCGGACTCTTTTAGCCCCGGCGGCAACAGCTCGATCATGAATCGATCGGGAAGCCATCTGCCAGCGCATGTTGGCCAGCATTCGCGTCCAGTCCATGGGTCAGGGCACCGGAATTCCTGCTGTGCCGCTCGCCAGTGGCAAGCGGAAGGCGTGAGCCTCCTGGTGGTATTGCCACCGAACCGGTTCGTCGCGCGTATTTGATCGCAAGAACTACCGGCACACTGACGTGTGCCGCTCGCCATTGGCGAGCGGAAGGCGTGAGCCTGCTTACGCAAACAGCCCTGATACGACGCTTCCCTTGACCAGCTCGCGGGGCTGGTTCAAGTGATTGTACACGATCGTATCGGGGTCGATGCCGCAGGCGTGATAGATGGTCGCCAGGATGTCGCCCGGGTGTACCGGGCTGTCGACCGGCGCCGAGCCCGTGGCGTCGGACTTGCCGTAGACGAAGCCGCGCTTGATGCCCGCGCCGGCCATGACCGCGGTATAGCAGTAAGGCCAGTGGTCGCGGCCGTCGTCGGTGTTGGAGTTGCCCGAGGTGCTCACGCCACGCTTCGGGCTGCGGCCGAATTCGCCGATGGCGATCACCAGCGTCTCGTCGAGCAAGCCGCGATCGTCCAGGTCGGCAATCAGGCCCGAGAGGCCGGCGTCGAGCAACGGCGCGGATTGGTTCTTCATGCGGGCCGACAGGCCGACGTGAACGTCCCAGGAGTGGTTGTCGCTATTGGCAACCTTGGGCCAGTTGATTTCAACGAAGCGCGTGCCGGCCTCGATCAAGCGCCTCGCCAACAGGCAGCTTTGGCCGAACGTGTTATTGCCGTACGCCTCCTTCGTGGCGGGCGATTCTTTGCCCAGGTCGAACGCCTCGCGGGCCCGGCCCGAAATGACCAGCGAGAGGGCCTTGTCGTAATATTCGTCGAGGTCGTATTTCTTGGTGGCTTGCTCGACGGCCGGCATGCCTTCCTTAATCACGTCGCGCAGCTTGGCCCGGCGCTCGAGCCGCGCGGTGGTCAGCTCCGGACGAAGTTGCAGATCGTCGACCTTAATGCGCGACATCTTGGCCATGTCCATGTCGTCGCCCGCCGGGTAGAGGTAGTAGGGATCGTAGGCGCGGCCCAAAAAGCCGGCGGTGCCCGCCTTGCCGACCACGTTGCTCTCTTGCGTCGGCCGCGGCATCATCACGAAGGGCAGCATGGGCACCGTGGTGGGCTTCAGCCGGACGATGTTGCTGCCCAGGTTCGGATAGTCCTTCGGGCTTGGCGGTTCGAGTTGGCCTGAAGGGCTGACCTTGTCGGCGGTGTAGCCGGTCAGCAATTGGTAATAGGCCGCCGTGTGGTTGAACAAACCAATCGGTGTGTAACTTACCGAGCGGAGCAGTGTCAGCCGATCGGTCACCGAAGCCAGTTTGGGCAACAATTCGGTGACTTCCACGCCCGGTATTTTGGTGCCGATCGGATTGAAGACGCTCTTTACGTTGTCGGGTACGTCCCGCTTAGGGTCCCAAAGATCGAGGTGGCTAGGACCGCCTTGCAGGAAAACAAAAATGACGCTCTTGGCTTTGTTCCAACCGGGGCCGCCGCCGGCGCCTTCTTTGGCTTCGGCCTTGAACCGCAGCACATCTGCGAGCGAAATACCCAAAGCCGCCGAACCGCCCACGCGCAGAATCTCACGCCGGGTGATGCCGTCGCACGTATCCTTGCCTGGTCTACTGGGAATGACGAACATTGCATGATCTCCAGAACGGAACTGGTTTGTGGTGGGCGGGCCGCATTTCGGTGCTCCTCGCCTGGAAGAGCGCTATTGAATGCGGGTGGGAATCGGCAAGAACCGCTGTCATTCAACAGCAATTCCACCGCGCACTATAACGTCTCCGCTGGCCAACTGTCAATTATGCTGGCCACCCGGTCGTGTCGCAAAGTTGAGTAGGTCGCTGGATGCACCCCATTGTCGTAGTTGGTTATAGGTATGTAAAAGCGGGGACGCCTCAAGAGGGTTAAGGTTGAGTTGTTGCCAACCAAACCCTGTTTTA
>DASSFG010000153.1:0-4811 GCA_035694685.1 Pirellulales bacterium | reverse complement strand
CCACAGGGGGTAGGTTATTTTCGGCGGGCTGCCTTACGGCTTGCGGATAATCAGGTAGAGCGTCGGTTGTAGGAAGCCGCCGTGCAGTTGCGGGCAAAGCGCGGCTAGAAACTTCTCAAACCGGTAATCGCGAGACCATCGCCAGACGAGCCGCAGGGCCGGATCGCGCCGGCGATAGAAGAGCGGCATACTGCTTACGACGTCCAATTGGTTAGCCGGCCCCAGCGTCAGATCGAACTCGTGAAAGCTTACTCCACGGCCGGCGCGGCAGAGTGCGAGACGCCGGTTCTCCGCCTCGGCCAATTGCCGACGCACATCCTCGCGGGGGCTGAAACGGACATAGTCGGCGGCCAATTCATCCGACAGCCACATAAAGAAATCGAGATGGGCCGTGTGGTGGTCGTAGTACCAGAGGCGGTTCGGCGTTTCCACGACGCACCACAACCCGCCCGAGGGCAGCATCTGCCAGGTGTGGCGCATGGCCGCCATGCGCTCGTCGTGCGTCATGTGTTCCAGCGACGCGAAGAAGATGATGAAGTTGAATCGCCGGGCCGAGAGATCCTCGGGCAACTCGGCGGCATTGGCAAGGGAGAACTCCGCCTCCACCTGGTGCAGTTTACAGCGACGTTCGGCAATGGCGAGAGAAGGCGCGTCGATGTCGATCGCCGTGACGAGTGCCCCTTGTTCGGCCAAGGCGACCGTGGCGCTGCCCGTGCCGCAACCGATCTCGAGCACCGCGGCCCCGTCGAGTGAGTGCGCGTCGTCGAGCCAGGGAACGACCTGATTGCGATTATCGGCCAGCCGGCGATGAAGGTGGTTGGCCAGATCCTCGTCGTCAGGCAGTGGGCCACACGACTCCGAATGACGTTGAATCAATTGAGCTTTCAATTCGTCGGCGGCCTCGGGCGAGATCGGCCGGACGCGGCGACGGAGATGCTCCGGCGCCTTGAATCGCGTCAAATTGCGCAGCGCTCGCAGCGGACGAAGAGGCCAGCTCACGGTTGAAGAACGAACGTCTAAACGTCACCTCGGCGAAAGCACGCAGGTGATACGCTTGCCTTGCGTGTTGGGGGGCGTCTCGACTTTGGCGATGTCTTCCAGGTTCTTGATGATCTGCTGCACGATGCGTTGCCCTTCGTCCTGAATGTGGGCGATCTCACGGCCGCGAAACACGATCGACACGAGCACTTTGTTCTTCTGCTCGAGAAACTCACGGGCATGGTTCAGTTTCACGCCCAGGTCGTGCTCGTCGGTCTTTGGGCGGACGCGGATTTCCTTGATCTTGATCTGATGGGCCTTGTGCTTCCGCTTCTGCTGCTGGTATTTGAACTTGCCGAAGTCCATGATGCGGCAGACGGGCGGACGCACGTCGGACGCCACCTCGACCAGGTCGAGATCGGCCTCCCGCGCCGCGGCCAGCGCCTGCTCGATCGGCATGACGCCGAGCTGCTCACCCTCCGCCGAAATCACGCGGACGGGAGAAATACGGATCTGTTCGTTGATCCTTTGTGACCGTTCGATTGTTGCATTCCTCCAAGGGGTTAAAAGGCAGAAGGCAAAAGGCAGAAGGCAAAAGGTACATGGCTGGCGATTGTCATCTTTTCCTTTTGCCTTTTGCCTTGTTCAATATTCATTCTGTTCGCCGCTGCCGGCCAGCCCGGCACTTACAAGCTTAGCTTGCTGGCGAATGGTTTTCGCCCGGACTTCTTCTTGCAATTTCGCCAGGGCGGCGTCGCTGGGCATGGCGCCCAAGTCGCCGTCGATGCGGTCGCGCACGCTGACCGTGCCCGCCGCCATGTCTTTCTCGCCGACGACGAACATATACGGAACCAGCTTGAGCTGGGCATCGCGGATTTTGGCGCCCAGCTTCTCCGGGCGATAGTCGCCTGTCACGCGGAAGCCGGCATCTTTGAGCCGCTTTTCGATGTCGCGCGCGTAGACTTCCGACTTTTCGCTGACGATCAGCACGCGCACTTGCTCAGGCGCCAGCCACAAAGGGAACGCGCCGGCGAAATGCTCGATCAACACGCCGATGAACCGCTCCATCGACCCGAGCGGAGCACGGTGGATCATCACCGGCCGGTGCGGCGTATTGTCGGCGCCGATGTACTCCAAGGCGAACCGTTCAGCGCTGGGCAGGTTATAATCGAGCTGCACCGTGCCCAATTGCCACTCGCGGCCGATGCAATCGGCCACAAGAAAGTCAACTTTTGGGCCATAAAACGCTGCCTCGCCGGTCCTAACATCGAGGTGCGGCAAGTTCAGGTTCAAGCAAAGCCGATGCAGTTCGTCTTCGGCGCGTGCCCAGCTTGCTTCGCTGCCCACGTACTTGTCGCTGTCTGGATCGCGGAAGCCCAGCCGCACGCGATAGTCCGTCAGGCCGAGCGTTTCCAGGATGTGTTGAGTCATTTCAATGCAACCGCGAACTTCATCTGCCACCTGATCTTCGGTACAGAAAAGGTGGGCGTCGTCCTGCGTAAAGCCGCGCACGCGGGTCATGCCGCCCAACTCGCCCGACTGCTCGTAGCGATACACCGTACCGAATTCCGCCAGCCGCACCGGCAGATCGCGGTAACTGCGCGGCTTCGACTTGTAGATCATTACATGGTGCGGGCAGTTCATCGGCTTGAGCAAGTACTTCTCATCCTCGCTCATCACGATCGGCTTGAACTGGCTGTCGGCGTAATAGGGATAATGCCCCGAAATCTGGTAGAGCTCGACGCGGCCGATGTTGGGCGTGTAAACCGGCTCATAGCCGCGCTTGAACAGTTCGTCGCGCACGAACGATTCGAGCAGCCCGCGTACAATCGCGCCCTTGGGCAACCAGAGGATCAGGCCCGAGCCGACCAACTGGTTGGTGGTAAACAGCTCCAATTGCTTGCCCAGCACGCGATGGTCGCGGCGTTTGGCCTCTTCGACCATCCGCAGATAATCTTCCAGCTCCTGTTTGCTGAACCAGGCGGTGCCGTAGAGCCGCTGCAACTGCTGACGCGACGCATCGCCTTTCCAATAGGCGCCGGCCACCGAGAGCAGCTTGAACTCGCCAATCACGCCGGCGCTGGGCACGTGCGGCCCGCGGCAGAGGTCGATGAATTCACCCTGGCGATAAAACGACAGCGTCGGCTGGTCGGACAACCCCGTTTCGATGTGTTCCACCTTGAGCGGCTGACGCAGGTCGCGGCAGATGGCGACGGCTTTTTCGCGCGGCTCGATGAGGCGCTCGAACGGCTCGTCAGCCTTGACGATCTTGGCCATCTCGGCCTCGATGGCCGGAAAGTCGGCCTCGCTGAGCGGGCGGTCGAGGCCGATGTCGTAGTAAAAGCCGTTGTCGATTGTCGGGCCGAAAGCCAACTGCACGCCGTCGAACAGGCGCATGACGGCCCGCGCCATCACGTGAGCGCACGAGTGCCGCATCACGCCCAAAGCTTCGGGATCTTTTTTGGTGAGCAGGCGGAGCGAAACTTCGCCGCCGTTATTCAGAGGGCTGCTGAGATTGGGGTTGCTGAGATCGGAGTCGAGGCCGACGGTGCGGCCATTTACCTGGGCGGCCACCGCCGCCTTAGCCAGACGAGGCGAGATATCTTGGGCCACCTCACGGGCAGTGACGCCCGAGGCATATTCGCGAATGCTTCCATCGGGAAGCTTGACTTTCAGCATAAATCTCCCAAAAAACCAGCCCGCACCCGCCGCCTGGCGGGCCAACCTTTCTGGACGGCAAGTATAACCGGCCTGGGCCTTTCGGCAAAGAGGGAGAGGCCGCGTAGGGTAGGACAAGTGCGGAGCGAGCGCCGGTCCACCGGGGAAGGCGTCCAGGGATCAGGTGTCGGTAATGAAGCGCCTGCACCAGCCCAGCCGAACCCTATTCTCTCGCGGCCTTGCCTTCCCGCCGGCAGTCGGCGACGCCGGTTCGCTTTCCATTCGCAACGTCGATCCAAATTGAATTCGCCGAACCCTGTCGATGCGGCTTCGCTTGGACATGATGGCCAAGCTCGGTCAGCGCCTTGACCAGTTCCGCGGAGGCCGGCTCCGTCGCTCCCTCGAAGAGCACCACGTCGGGTAGCCAGCCATGGTGCAGCCGCGGAGCGTCCGTTGCTTCACGCAGCGGCAGCTCGTACTCCAACGTATTTACCAACAGGCAAACGACCGTGCTGATAATCGTGCGTCCGCCGGGGCTGCCGGTGATCAGCACAGGACGCCCGTCGTCGAGCACGATGGTGGGCGATTGAGAACTGAGCATGCGCTTGCCCGGTGCGATCGTGTTGGCCGGGGTGCCAATGTGGCCGCCGCGATCGGTATGGCCGGGCTTCCAGTTGAAGTCGGTCATCTCGTTGTTCAACAAAAAGCCGGCCCCGCGCACCACCACCCGCGAACCGTAGCTGTGCTCCAGCGTGTACGTGTTGGCCACCGCCATGCCGGCGGCGTCGATCACCGAAAAGTGCGTGGTCGAATCACCTTCGCCGGCCAGCTTAATCTCAGGCGCGAGTTGTTCGCTTGGCGTGGCGTGCTTCACGTCAATGTCGGCCGCTCGTTGCAGCGCGTGGGCTTCTCCGAGCAAAGTCGCCGGCACTTCGACAAAGTCGGGGTCGCCCAACCAACGCGCGCGGTCGCAAAACGTCCGTCGCAACGCCTCGATGATCAGGTGGCAGGCGCGCGGCGAGTTGCGGTCGTATTGGCGAAGGTTGAAGCCCTGCAGGATGTGCAGCGCTTCAATCACACAGGTGCCGCCGGAACTGGGCGGCGGAGCGCCGAGGATTTGGTAACCGCGGTAGCTGCCGCTTACTGGCTCCCGCTCTTTCGCCTGATAGCCGGCC
>DASSFG010000152.1:0-3699 GCA_035694685.1 Pirellulales bacterium | reverse complement strand
GGCGCTCGCAAGCTCGCTTGTCCCACCCTACACCAACGCAACTTTGCGACACTACCCGCCTGCCGAGCGAGTTTCAAGCGCTGGAGGCACGTGGTACAATTGCCCATGGCTGCCAGGGTGTGCGGCCCAGTCGCTGGAGTGGAAAAGCATGGACAGGTCGTCGGCGCGGCAACGGGCAATTGACCATCTCACCACGCTGGTGGCAGATTGCACCGACGCGCTCGGAGCCGCCGATATCTGGGTCGACTATTCTCCCCGCGACCGCGAGAAAAGCCTGGCACTGTTTCAAGAGACGCGCGATGTCGCCAGCCGGCTGCTGGCGAACCTCAAGGCCGACGAGCCGCTTTCACGGGCAGACTGGCAGCGAGTGATTCCGCCCGACAGCCGCTGGAGCGAAGTTTACAAGGCCCTTTTTTCCGATCATCAGCAACAAGGAAACGATGGATGACCGTTGCCACCGGCGTTGGTTTGCGTTTCGCCGCGGCGTTATCGACGTTGGAAAACACGGACGACGCCGTGGCCCGGGCCTGCGATGAAGCGGGCGAACAACTTGGCGCTCGGCCCGATCTGGCAATGGTCTTCTTCTCGCCGCACCATGCAGCGAAGGCCAAGACCGCTAGCGAGGAAATCCGCCGTCGCTTGTCGCCGGGCTGTTTGCTTGGCTGCACTGCTGAAGCGATCGTCGGAGGCAGTCGCGAGGTAGAGGGCGACGCCGCGGTTTCGCTGTGGTTGGCGGCGATGCCTGGCGTGACGTTGCACTCGCTCTCGCTTGAGTTTCAACGCAGCCCGGAAGGCGGCGCCGTGAGCGGCTGGCCCGACGATTTGCCGGCCTCCTCGCCGCCTGGCTCGGCCCTGCTGCTCCTGGCCGATCCATTCAGTTTCCCGGCCGACTGGCTGTTGGAACGGCTGAGCGAAGACCGGCCGGGCGTGCCCGTCTTGGGCGGCATGGCCAGCGGCGCGGCGAGTCCCGGCGGCAACCGTTTGCTGCTCAACGATCGCGTTCTCGATTCCGGAGCGGTGGGAGCGTTGCTGTATGGCGCGGTCGAGGTGCAGCCCGTCGTGTCGCAAGGCTGCCGTCCGATCGGCCGCCACTACGTGATTACCAAGGCCGAACAGAACGTCATTTTGGAGCTGAGCGGCAAGCCGCCCTTGGCGCAATTGCAAGAGCTGTTCGATACGTTGTCGGCCCGCGATCAGCAACTCGTGCAAGGCGGTTTGCACGTCGGCCGGGTGATCAACGAGTATCAAGACCGCTTTCAACGGGGCGACTTTCTGGTACGCAATTGCATTGGGGCCGATCGCGATACCGGCGCGCTGGCCATCGGCGACTTTGTTCGCGCCGGCCAAACGGTACAGTTTCACCTGCGCGACGCCCAGACCGCCGACGAAGATCTGCGCGAAATGGTAGCCGGCGCGACCGGGGCGACCGGGGCCCTGCTATTCACCTGCAACGGTCGCGGCACGCGGCTGTTCGACCAGCCCGATCACGATGTCTCGGTCTTGCGCGAGCTGCTGGGTCCGATACCCGTGGCAGGCTTCTTTGCCCAGGGCGAAATGGGGCCGATCGGCGGCAAGAACTTTTTGCACGGTTTTACCGCCAGTTGCGCCCTTTTCCGGCCACGGTCTTCGAGCAAGCCGTGAAGCGCGATCACGAAGCGTTTTCCGGCCGACTTCATGTTTGAATTAACCGCCGATGAGGCGGCAGCACCAATCGCGGCGCCTTGGTGAGCGAGGGGGAGCTGCGAGCGCTGAGGAGGGTTGCAAACCGGCCAAGCGGGCCAAGCGGCGCAAGATGGCGAGCGAGAGGCTTGCAGGCTAGAATGGTGGGCAACGGTTGCTTCGTTTCGGGAGCTTGGAAAATGACATACACCATCGTTGACAGTGGTTTATTGGCGAAACTCCAGCAGAGCCCCGGTCCGCTCGAACTTTGCGATACTTCCGGACGCATCCTCGGCACCTTTTACCCCAGGGCGACACGTGCCGATTACGATGCGGCGGAACATGACCGACCTAAGCTGAGTGAGGAAGAACTGCAAACAGCCGAGACGGGTCCCACCTGCACGACCGCGGAATTGATCCAACATCTGGAGAGTCTGTAATCTGCCATATCGTATGCCTGGCTCATCCGCACACACGGGGCGTGACTGACGACTGCGAGCCTCGGCCGCGTAGCAGGCACGTTCCTTGAAGTGTTGGTGCCTTCTGCATTCCCATCGGCATATCGGCATCGCGGTCAACGAGGCAAACTTGCCAGAATGGCCCCGTGTTGTCAAACTAAACGTGGGGCAAACTTTACTCTATGGTGCAATGGTAACGCTAGAGACATTGGGTCTGTCATTCTAGCTTCGAGTCCTAGCGCGGAGCCTTCAAACACCCATAAAATAACGCTTTTTCTTGCAATGTGCTAGAAAACCAGGAGCTCCTCGACGTGGCGAAAAAGACATGGATCATAAACTTCGATGTGATCGTGCCCTGCGCAATGGAGGTTAAAGAGGAATCGGAAGACGCTGCGCGTAAGCACCTAATGCAAAAGGCTCGCGAGCTATCGGAGGGCGACTTCTGTGGAAGCTACGGTAGCGACAGCATGGAGATTCAGGAAGACACGATCGAAATTCACGAGGAATCGACCTAGCCGGCCCTCTAGCCAATCAAGCAAAAGCGCGCAGCACGGAGACCGTCCCTTCGCGCCGCCGAAAGTCGTTGCCTGACGAGTTACAGCCGTTCTAAAGGGGAAGAGAAGACGCGCGAGATGGTCGAAAAGTATCTGAAGAAATCCATTGATCAGCAGTGAATCTTTAACACGCCTTTATTGCAGATAACGACAAACTGGTTTCCAGTTTCGATCAGATGGAATCCCCGTTGCCTCACTTCCTAAAGTAGCTCCTCTTCGCTAGCGTGCTCCTTCACGTCTGCTATATTTCGCCGCACAATGCCCCCTTGCTGTGCCTCTTTTGCCTCAAAAACCTGTTGTAGCCATTAGCTTGGATTCAAGTTGACTTGCATTAGTTTTACTGTCCGAAATGACGGGGAATCGGATCACTCTAACTTCATCCAGTCGTCGCCCCGGCACTTCGGGCAAATGTATACGATTCCCTGGCCCTTGCGCTTCGTTATTTCCACGCGGCCAGTGTAGCCACAGCGCCGGCACTGTATGGCCCCAAAACTGTCCAGGTGCGCCTTGCGCACCGACACAATTAACCACTCGATTGCGATGCCCCCGACTAAACCTATGAGGATTTCCACGGCAAAGTCCGCATGATAATGTATCGCATGGCGTGGCAAGGGGCAAACCGACGGCCTCTCGCACTTCCTGACCCGACGGCCCAAAGCCGCGCGATCGAGACACGCCCGGTTGCGGGCCTGATGCGCGGAGCTACGATGACGAAGAACAAAGAAGCGATGCCGTGAGAGCGATTGGCGGAAAGGAGGGGAACGTCGAATGGCCATTGAAAGGCTCGAAGGCTATGCGATCGCCGCGGCGGTTGTCGGTCGATGGGGCGATCATGTCTACGTCACCAGTTCCGACGGGAGCGTTTGGCCGTGTTGGGGACGCGGCGACGGCGGGACCGCGTTGCCTGGTGCGGCGGGATACGGAGAGCAAAGTGTCGCTGACTGCATTTCACAGCAGTTCTCTCGCGCTGGCATCGCCTACGGCCTGACCGGCGTCTGCCATCAAATCGCGAATCGCATTTTGTTTCC
>DASSFG010000151.1:0-5247 GCA_035694685.1 Pirellulales bacterium | reverse complement strand
GCATTTCGGTTTCCGCCGCGGAGCGGCGCTCGGAATGTAGCCGTGGGCGAAGCCCGCGGTACGGTGTGGCGTGCGTTGGCGAAGCCGCGGAGCGGCGGCGGAGGGACGACGGTTGGCACTACGTCGCCGCTCCGCGGCTTCATCCGGTTTTTGCCACGTTTTCCGCGGGTTTGCACCCGCGGCTACACTCCTGTGCCGCTCCGCGGCAGCCAAAAGCGCAACATCAAAACTTGCGCTTCGGGTTAGTGTTGGGCGCGCTGTCGCGCGGCTACGGGGACAGGTGCGCAATGCGGGTTAGCCGTGGGCGCAAGTCGGGTACCGTGGGCTCGCGCCCACGGCTAAATTCTGTCGCCGCTGCGCGGCTGATGCGCGAGTTGTAGTCGGTCAATCATTGCCCGCCGGGACAAAGCCGGTAAACGTTGCCTTTTTGTTCCCTCGCCCCATCTTGGGTATCATTGGGGGCATGGAAGCGCCGACTTTCACCATCTACTTTCGCGGTGGTCCACTGCACGGACGAAGCCACACGGACCGTCTCACAGGCGGCGTCACCGCGAGAATCGGCCAGCAGTATACGGTCGCAACCGAATTCAATCGCGGACAAATCTCAACCATCCATGAATACGAATTCACCCACGTCCAGGGACCGATGATCGTCGCCCAGTTTATGAAAACCGTCACGATCACCGACGACAGAACTCAACCGTCGTGGGGGCCGTGGCGGAACAAGTTACCGTAGGGTGGGACGAGCGAAGCGAGTCCCACCCCTAATTGTTATGGTGGGACTCGCTTCGCTCGTCCCACCCTGCGCGCTATGGTTTGCCGCCGGGTGACTTGGCCGCCGCAACACAGGGCGTTCAGGGGCGACCCGCGCGCGGGCCGTTGGCCCTGCGGTTAAACGAGAACCGGACTCATGTCGAGGTATGAACTCGCCGTCTGCCTGCGCCACCGATACAATAAATCGGTAAATCAACGTATTGGGCGACGACCTTGTTGAACCTTCTCGACCTGGATCAAGAGCAACTTCGCGCGTGGCTGGCCGAACGCGGCCTGCCGGCGTATCGTGCTGCGCAAATTCGCCAGTGGCTGTTCGGGCGACGCGCGAACGACTTTGCCGACATGACCGATTTGCCAGCGGCGTTGAGGCAATTATTGGCCGAGCATTTTCGCATCTGGACGACCTCGATCAGCCACCAGCAACGGGCGGGCGACGGCACGGAGAAGTTGCTGTTGCGGCTCGACGACGGTCAGCAAATTGAGTGCGTGCTGATTCGCGAGGCGAAACGCCGCACCATTTGCATCAGCACGCAGGTGGGATGCGCCATGGGCTGCGTGTTTTGTGCCAGCGGATTGGAAGGCGTGGCCCGCAACCTCACGACGGGCGAAATCGTCGAGCAGATGCTCCGCCTGGCGCGGCTGTTGCCCGCAGCAGAGCGCCTCAGCAATATCGTGGTGATGGGCATGGGAGAGCCGCTGGCCAATCTCGACCGCTTGTTGCCGGCGCTCGAGATCGCCAGCAGTGCCGACGGCCTGGGGATCAGCGCGCGGCGTATCACCGTCTCGACCGTGGGGTTGCCCGCCGCCATCGACCGGCTGGCGGAACTGAACCTGCACTATCACCTGGCCGTTTCGCTGCACGCCCCCAACGATAAGCTGCGCGACGAGCTGGTGCTGGTGAACAAGAAGATCGGCATCAAGCCGATTTTGGCGGCGGCCGACCGCTATTTCCAACACACCGGACGGCGGCTGACGTTTGAGTACGTGCTGTTGGGCGGCCTCAACGACCAACCGGCCCACGCTCGCGAATTGGCCCACTTGCTGCGCGGCAAGACGGCGCTCTTGAACGTCATTCCATATAATCCGGTTGCGGGACTTCCTTATCGGACGCCTTCTGCGGCGGCCCTGCAGCGTTTCACGACGATCTTGACCGAGGCGGGTATCAACGTACAGGTCAGGCAGCGCAAAGGCGACCGCATCGACGCCGCCTGCGGCCAACTGCGGCGCTCGCGAGGCAGCTCGCCCCTTGCGCAACTCGCCCGAGCGGGCGAACAATAACTTCCGCACGCGTCGGACCACGCCTCTTCACGGTGATGACAACAAAACGGCTAACGGCGTTATTGGAGGATGGCCTTCCCAGGCCGTCACCGTCGGAGGTGACGGGCTAGGAAGCCCATCCTCCGCGAGGGCCGGCCGCCCCCTTTGTTGTCAAAACCATCGGAAACCGGCCAAAGTTACGGTGAATTCCCGCCTTACGGATGCCGCAGGATGGCCTCGATTCGCCGGTCAAGATCGCCGAGCGGCAGGTCGCGGGCGAGGACGGCGCCGTCCGCGCCGATTAACCAGAACGATGGCACGGACGTTACCGCGAACGATCGCAAAACTGCGTTCTCTTCGCCCCACGAGCCTGTGGCGACTTGCGGCCAGGTGATGCCATGTTCGGCGACGTAATTTGCGGCCGTTTCAGCGGTGTAGTCGAGATCGATGCCGACGAACGCCATCTTGCCGTCGCGGCCGTACTTCTCGTAGAGCCGCTTGAGTGCCGGTGTGGCTGCTTTGCACGGGCCGCACCAGGTGCCCCAAAAGTCGAGCAGCACCGGCTTGCCGCGCAGTTTTACCAGGTCGAACGGCTCGCCCGACAACGTTTTCCCCGTTAAAGCGGGCGCCATTTGGCCGACCTGTGGGCCGGGCGATAACGTCAACTCAAGCTCGGGCAGTTGCAGCGGGACGTCGGTCCCATCGCTGGCTATGCGGAATTCGGCCCGTGCGGTCGCGAGGCTCACGGGCAAGCCGCAGGAATTTGCCGGCACCGCCGCGTGTACGTTCGCCTCCAGCCGATATTGGCCGGGCGGCAGGTCGTGGATGGTAAACGTACCATCCGACTTCAACAGGGCCACATAGTTATCGCGGGCCTCCTTTTTGACGCTTACCTGCTCGGCCGGATAGGCGACGACCTGCGTGCAGTTGATGCCGACTTCGAAATCGTCGGTAAACGTGTCCATTTTCAAACCGGCCGGCTTCTGCAGCCGGCCGCTCACGGCGCCGCCGTTCCCGCCGATCTGCACCTGCACGGTTTCGCCTGCCTTGGGGTTGACCGGCGTCTTGTGCGACGCCATCAGCGCGCGGTGCCAGGCAACGGTAAACGGAATGGATGGCAGGAAATCGAAGGCAAAACTGCCGTCGGTGTGTGTTTGTTGGTACAAATACCACGAGACTTCGGAGCCTTTCGCCGAAACCTTTGGATCGAGCGGAGTCAGCGCGACGTTGACGTCGGCGATCGGTTTGAGGCCCGCCAGGGCGCGGCCCTCCACGCGGGCCCAAGGAATGAGCTGCAAGGGCGAGGCCGCGTCGAGCTTGCTGCGGCGCCGCTCAGCATAGCCCCGTTCGTGCAAAACCACGATCAGCCCATCGTACAGGCTGGCGGGCAGCTCGAATTTGCCGTCGGCATCCGTCTCGACGATGATCTCCGGCCCATAAACAAACCCCTCCATGAACTTGCCGAATTGGATAAAGGCGGTCCGCTTAGCACCGACCCAGGCGACTTGCGCCTTAGGCACGCTTTGGCCGGCCGCGTCGATCAAGCGTCCAGCAATGGGTTCGCCTCGCCGGAGGCGCAGGGTGACGGCCTCGGGCTGTTCGCCTGCGGCGACGGGCCCGGTTTCGGCCGGCAGATAGCCCTTGGCCACGATATGCGCGGCGACTTCAGGAAAAGGCGGCGAGGCCACGGTGTGCTCGAGCGGGACCGCGAAGCGGCCTTCATCGTCATGGACTGCCTTGCTGCCGCGTGCTTTCTGATTGAACACCATCTCCTCGCTGCGAGACCATCGCCTTCCCATGGCCACGGTGAAATCCTTGATCGGCTCTCCGGTTTCATCGTCGAGCACTTGTCCGCGTATGGTCGTGGGGCGCGCGATTCGGAAAGTAGAAGGTTCGCTACGGGCCTGCACCTCGTCACGTTGCATGTACAGAAAGCCTTGCTTTCCATAATTAAGCTCAAACCAGCCGTAGCGGGGCAGCTTGCCGAGATGGAAGCGGCCATCGCGGTCGGTGCGCGTCTCACGGTCCAGCGGAAAGGAGGGCTCCGGCTGCCATTCCCTGGCCTGCACCCACACGCCCTCCACGCCTTCGCCGCGTTCGTCGATAATCTGGCCGTTCAACTCGCCGGGCGGTGACAGTTCGATCTCCACGGGCGGTGTTGCATCACTCACATCGACGGCCACTTTTTCCGGCCCGTATGAAGCGGCATAGACAGCCACCGCCCCCGGACCCGCGGCCATGTTGCGAACGGCGAACGTGCCGTCAGCTTGTGTGCGAGTGGTGGTCCAGTCGTTGTCAGGGGCATCCATGTTGACGTTGTAGGGTTGTGTCAACACGAGGGCCCCGGCGACCGGTTTGCCTTGCGAGTCGTGTACCTTGCCCTGCAAGAGATTGCCACGTTTCATCACCGTCACCGCTTGTTCAGCGTGGAGCGGTCCCTCGGGCGGAAGCGAACGGCTTATGGTTACGCAGACATGATCTTTGTGATAAAGCCAGAACTGATTGGCACGCATGTCCTTGGGTACGCGGCCCCGCCAACGCCCATCGGCGCCCGTTCGGACATCGAGCTCGTACCCTCCGCCGTCGCCTGACAGGTAAAGCTTGACCCGCGCATTTTCGATCGGCAGGCCCTCCTCGTTCTGGATGACACCGCCGATCGGCACGCCGGGTTCGAGCTCGAAGGTCACCGTTTCGGGCAGGTTCAGCCGGCCGTCACTCGCCGACCAGAATTCACTCGTGCGCATGAAGTCGGGGTGATCGGCATAAAGTTCGGCATGCTTCTTCGCGTTCGCCGGAACGGCGGCCTGAAAAGCGCCGTCGGCGTCGGTGTGCCACTCACCTCCGCGTTTTCCATCGATGAGCGACCAGACTTTGACGTCGCTGACACCTTGCCCATTCTGATCGACCACGCGTCCGACGACGACCTTCGTCTCAGCCGCAGGACGATCGTCAGCGCCCGCCGCGCACATGGCGAACCACAGAACGAACCCCACTGCAATCGCTCCTCCTGGCCTGCGGCAATCGGGCCCAATTGAACGGCAATCTCGTCTCGGCATGACTGATCTCCCTCAGAGCTCTGTTGAACGCCCCAATGCGCGCCAGACGACGGCAATATGATTATCGAGTCGCGTTCGGGCCGTTGCAACGCGCCAGCGGGTTCGGTAGTGTCCTAAAGTTGAGTTGGTGTAGGGTGGGACAAGCGAGCTTGCGAGCGCC
>DASSFG010000150.1:0-4345 GCA_035694685.1 Pirellulales bacterium | reverse complement strand
CTTTGGCCTCCGCCAAATCGGGAAATTTTTCTCTCAGTTCACGGGCGGTGAGCAAACCGGTTTCAACCTCGTTCAAGCCTTGAGCGGCGGCCAACTTGTCGAGGCCAGGCATCTTTTGCTCGGTATCGTCCGGGCCCATCTTGCGGGCGAACGTGCGCATCTTGCTGCGCACCGAATCAAGCGCTTCCTGCATCTTCTTGTTGGCCTTCTCGCGCGCCAATTCTTTACGGATGACGTCCTCGACTTTCCAGAACGGGGCATGCTTGGGATGCGGCCCTTCGCGAATATCGCGGTGCAACACGTATTCGTCGGTGATTTGCGGCGCAATCGCCGGTGGCTTACTCGACTTCGATTTTTTCTCGGCAGTTTTATCGTTCTTGCTGCTCGAGTCGCCCGCCGGTTTTTTGGCGTCCTCGAGATCGCCTTTGTCAGCGGCCCCCGCGTCCTTCTTGGCAGCCGTCTTGTCGGTATCTTCGCCGGCCGCATCGTCTGGCGATGAGCCCGCCTTATCCGCCGGCTTTTCGTCGGCGTCGCCCGGCTTCTCGTTCTCCGTTGTGTCGTCGGCCGCCAAAAGTCCGGCCATGACGGCGGACGGATCGCGCACCAGGTTTAGCAACTCCTTATGCCAGAACAGCGACGATTGTGACTTGTCGTCGGCCTTCGTGACTGGCTTCTGTCCTTTGTCGGTAGGCTTGTCGCCGGCATCGTCATCCTTGTCCTCGGCTTTGCCGGCAGCCTCTTTCTCTGCGCTGGTTTTTTCGTCAGCAGGTTTGCCGTCCTCACTTGTCTTTTCTGTCGCCGCCGGGGCTTCCGGCTCGTCGGTTTCTTCCGTATCGAATTGCTCCCAAAGATACCGCGTGTCCTTGAACTCTTCGTAGTGTTTCTTGATCTCTTCGTCGGTCACCGAGTTTTCGTCGTAGAAATCGTTGAACTTGGCGACGACTACCTGGAAAGCCGCCTTCTGAGGCACTTTAAAGCCGGGCGTCGGCGACTCGGGATCGGGTTCTTGCTCCTTGTGTTTCTCGAAAAACGCTTTCAGTTCTTCGTCCGTGGCGTCGGGCACTTCGCCGACAAGGGTTTCGACGGGCACGGCGGCTAATTCCACCGTCGCTCGCTGTTTCTGGCGGCGGTAATAGTCCCACCGCTGGGCGGGCGTCGTTTGCGGGCGGCCGAGCGCCATCTCCTGCAGCCGCAACGACATCAACTCCCCACGCAACGCCTCGAAAAGCTGCGGTTGCGACACGTTTAACTGCCGGGCAATGTCGCCGAAGACCTCCGGCTTGACTTTGTCGTGCGTTACGTCGTGCAGAAACTTGTTGATCGCATCGTCACTGATCACCATCCCCATCTTGCGGGCCCGCTCGTCGAGCACCCACGTGTGTACGACGCTTTCTTCCGTGGGCGGACCAAAATACGCCGTGCCCGTGGGCCGGCGCAGCAGGTTATTCATGAAATACTCGTAGGTGTTCTGGTCGATCGTGTCAGTGAAACCAAGTTCCGCCCGCTGCGCGAGATCGACGAAGTTAATCGCCGTGATTTTGTTTCTGCGCAGGCGTTGCACCTCGCTGGCATGAATCGACTTACCGTAGGCCGTGGCGACGACGGGATCGGCCCCGCTGCGCATCTGATTCGAGTAATCGAGCGCGCCGCCGATCGAAAATCCGACCATGCACAGGATGGCCAAAAGGGCGTACATGGCCTTTTGGTTTTTACGAAAAATGGCAAATGGCGAAGCCATGTCAGTGTGTCCTTTTTCTGCACTCGCCCCCAAAATAACCAGGGGCATGCCTTGACAGCCCGGCGTTCCACAGACTAATGAGTGAACCAAACCAACGGGCGATCGCGGCCGTGCATTTTATGCCGTGTTGACGTAAATGCAATCCCAAGCGGCAGTAAAGTGCATCGGCTCGGAACAAAATCCATAACCCAGCGCTGGACGCATGGCTAAACGAACGAGTAAATCCACCGGCTCGCCCCGCCCTTCTTCAGCAAACACCAGCGGCAAATCGCTGGTAATCGTCGAGTCGCCCGCCAAGGCCAGAACCATCAGCGGCTTTCTCGGACGCGACTATGTGATCGAGGCCAGCATCGGGCACGTTCGCGACCTGCCGCAGGGCGCGAAGCAGATCCCGGCCCAGTATAAAAAGGAAGGCTGGGCCTACCTGGGCGTCAACGTCCACGACAATTTCAGCCCGGTCTACATCGTTCCGCCCGGTAAGACCGAGCAGGTCCGCAAGCTTCGCAACCTGGTGAAAGACGCCAAAGAGCTCTACCTGGCCACGGACGAAGACCGCGAAGGCGAAGCGATAAGCTGGCACCTGCTGGAGCTGTTGAAGCCGAAAGTGCCCGTGCGGCGGCTGGTGTTTCACGAAATCACCAAAGAGGCCATTCAAGAGGCGCTCGAGCATCCGCGGCAGATCGACGACGACCTGGTGCGGGCACAAGAAACGCGCCGTATTCTCGACCGGCTCTATGGCTACGAAGTCTCGCCGCTGCTGTGGCGAAAGGTACGGCCCAAGCTGTCGGCCGGCCGCGTGCAAAGTGTGGCCGTGCGGTTGATCGTCGAGCGCGAGCGGCAGCGGATGGCGTTCGTCGCGGCCACCTATTGGGATTTGCTCGGCCGCTTCGCCAAGCTTTCGGGCCAGGAAATGGAAGCCGGCCTCGTCAGTTATCAGGACCGCCAGGTTCCCGGCACCAAGGACTTCGATTCGGCCACCGGCAAAGTCAAAGATCCCAACCTGCTGTTGCTCAACGAGCAACAGGTGAATGACCTGGCCGCCCTATTGCGGCAGGCGCAGTTCAGCGTCACCGCCGTCGAGACGACGCCGTACACCTCGAAGCCTTATCCGCCGTTCACCACCAGCACCTTGCAGCAAGAAGCCAACCGCAAGCTGGGGTTCACTGCCCGCCGCACCATGCAAGCGGCCCAAAGTCTGTATGAAAACGGCCATATCACTTACATGCGCACCGATTCGACCAATCTGGCCAAGGTGGCCATCGACGCCGCCCGCGAGCTGGTCGAAGCACAATATGGCCGCGAGTATCTTCCCAGCCAGCCGCGCATCTACTCGACCAAGGTGAAAAACGCCCAGGAGGCCCACGAAGCGATTCGCCCGGCTGGGCACCCCTTTCCCTTGCCCGAGTCGTTGCGCTCGCAGCTCTCGCCTGATGAATTCAAGTTGTACGACCTGATTTGGAAGCGGACGATCGCCTGTCAGATGGCCGATGCCCGTGGGCGACGCATCACGGTCACCATCGAAGGCGGCGAGGCGGTTTTCAAGGTGGGCGGCAAGACGATCGACTTCGCCGGTTACCTGCGGGCTTATGTCGAAGGCTCCGACGATCCCGAAGCGGAGTTGGCCGATCGCGAGACGGTGCTGCCTTCGGTAGAAGTGGGCGAGAAACTCGACTGCCGCGAGCTGGAGACGAAATCGCACACCACCCAGCCGCCGGCCCGCTATAACGAAGCCACGCTCACACGGGCGTTGGAAGAGATGGGCATCGGCCGGCCCAGCACGTATGCGGCCATCATCGACACGATTCTGGCCCGCGACTACGTCTTCAAGCGAGGCAACGCCTTGGTGCCGACCTGGACGGCCTTCGCCGTGGCCCGTTTGCTCGAAAGTCATCTGCCGGGCCTGGTCGATTATCAATTCACCGCCCAGATGGAAGACGATCTCGACGCCATCAGCCGCGGCGAGACGAAGTGGGTCGACTACCTGCGCAACTTTTACTTTGGCAACGGCCGCGACGGCCTGAAGAAGCAGCTCGAACACAAGGTCGAGGTCATCGACGCGCGCGACGTGAGCCGCGTTCACATCGGCACGCCCGAGGGGACCGAGCCGATTTACGTGCGCGTCGGTCGCTTCGGCCCGTTCCTGGAACAAGGCGAGCGACGGGCGAGCATCCCCGACGGTTTGCCGCCGGACGAGCTGACGGTCGAGAAGGCGTTGGAAATGCTCGGGCAGGCGCAGCAGGCGGAAGAGCCGCTGGGCATCTGCCCCGACACGCACAAACCGGTCTTTTTGAAGGTCGGCCGCTTTGGCCCTTATGTGCAGCGCGGCCGGCCCGACGACGAAGAGAAACCACAAAACGCATCGCTGCTCAAGGGCATGACCCCAGAAGACGTTACCCTTCCGGTGGCGCTGAAGTTATTGTCGTTGCCCCGCGACCTTGGCCCGCACCCCGAGGGCTCGCCTTTGGCCGGCGAGCCCGTGGTGGTGAACAACGGGCGGTTTGGTCCCTACGTGAAGTGCGGCAAGGAAACACGGTCGCTGCCGGCCGGTGTTTCGCCACTGGAGGTAACGATGCACGAGGCCCTGGCGCTGTTGGCCGAACCCAAAAA
>DASSFG010000149.1:0-2646 GCA_035694685.1 Pirellulales bacterium | reverse complement strand
CTACAGCCTCCATCGTAGCAAAGCCCTCCAAGCGGCTACGAGCCGATTTTGCTTTCGCGAGCGGTGACCGATTCGGTCCGTCGGTTGCCGTTGCGTGATTCGGCCCCGCCGGGTGATTTGGTATCGTGGCCGAGGCAGCGGCCAATCTGGCGCACGGCCTGCCGCAAGCGGTTTTCGTTTTCGACCAACGCCATGCGCAGATAGCCTTCGCCGGCCGGACCAAAGCCGCTGCCGGGACTGGCGGCCACATCGGCCTCTTCCAGAAGTTTCATGGCGAATTGCATGGTATCCATCTGCCGCCGCCAGACTTCGGGTATTTTGGCCCAGACGAACATGCCCGCCCGCGGCGGCGTGACTTCCCAGCCGATGCGCCGCAAACCTTCGCACAAGACGTTTCGCCGGTTCTCATAGATTGCCGATTGTTCCTCAACCGCCGCCTCGGTGTGCCGCAGGGCCACGATGGCGGCAATCTGGATGGCCTGGAACATGCCGTAGTCGTAGTAAGCCTTGATCGTGGATAGGGCCTTGAGCATCTCCGCGTTGCCGGCGCAGAAGCCGACTCGCCAACCGGCCATGTTGTAACCCTTGCTCATCGTGGTGAACTCCACACCCACCTCGATGGCGCCCGGCGCCGCCAAAAAGCTCGGTGGTTGATAGCCGTCGAAGGCCACGTCGGCGTAGGCAAAATCGCTGATGACCATGAAGCCGTACCGCTTCGCCAGCTTGACCACCTCGACATAAAACTCGGGTTCGACAGTTACCGTCGAGGGGTTGTGCGGATAGTTGATAATCAGCAGCTTCGGCTTGGGATAAAGCCGCTGGCAGGTGTTGGCAATGTTGGAGAGAAACTGCTCGCTATCGGCGACTTCCAGGGCGATGGCATTGCCCGAGGCTAAGGCGACCGCGTAGACGTGAACCGGAAAGTAGGGAGCGGGCACCATGGCCGTATCGCCTGGCCCCATGAGAGCCAGGCAAGTATGGCTGAAGCCCTCCTTCGAGCCGAGGCAGACCACGACCTCACGCTCGGGATCGAGCCGCACTCCATACTTGCGAAAATACTTTCCGGCCACTTCCCGACGCAGATTGAGAATGCCAATCGACTGGCTGTAGCCGTGATTGCGTGGATCGCGGGCCGCCTCGACGAGCTTTTCAATGACCACTTCTTGCGGCGGTTCGGCCGGATTTCCCATGCCCAGGTCGATGACGTCGTCACCCGCTCGCCGCTTCTGGTAGAGAATGGCGTTGATTCGCCCGAACAAATAGGGCGGCAAGCGGTGCATGCGTTCGGCCAGGACGATCTTAAACGGGCTTTCGGCCGGTCGCGGGTCAAGGGGAGTGGTCATGGATTAGCAGGGCCAGGGCAAAATGGTAGACGACGGCGTCGTGCTCGTCTCGTTTAAAGATAACCGCCGCCGTAAGCGAGGGGAACGGGCCGGAGAGGGTTCAGGGTTCAGGGTTCAGAGGCTGAAGGTTGGGTGGCTGGGGCAGCGAGGCACCTAGAGGCGACTCGTTTAACCGCAGGGCCAACGGCCCGCGCGGGCGCCTAGCCTAGCTCTGGGTGGACTCATCGCGCCACAGACGAAATAGGCATAGATCCATGAGCGGAACAGCGCTTCGTTGGTCGATCGACGCGCGCGCGGGCCGCACCCAGAGGGTACCCGCCTGCGGTTAAACGATACCCTCGTTATGACCGGCAGAGATGGAATCGATGCTGATGATTTCTTGCAACCGTCGCCGCTTTGGTTTGCTTGTCCGGCGAGGGCGACTGACATTTGCATACGCTGGCGTATTTCCGACAAGGGGGTAGAGAAACTGACATGAAACGCACCGTGCTGTACGTCGATGACGAAATCGACAATCAGGTTGTCTTTGAGGCCGCGTTGGAAGACCGTTTTCGCGTGCTCACGGCCAGCAGCGCTGAAGAAGCTTTGGCTTTGCTGGCCGGTGAGAGCGTGCCGGTCGTGGTGGCCGACCAGCGCATGCCCGGCAAAACCGGCGTCGATCTGTTCGACGTGCTACGCGTCAAATACCCGCAAACGCGCCGTATTCTGCTGACGGCCTATACCGAGCCGTCGGCCATGATCGACGCCATCAATCGCGGGCAGGTGTTCTACTTTTTGCAGAAGCCCTGGGAACGGTCGTCGCTCGAATCGGTGCTGGTCCGCGCCATTGAAGCCCACGACGTATCGATCACCCTCGACCGGCAATCCGCGGTGCTTTCGCAGCAAAACGACGAGTTGCGGGCGATGAAGGCCGACCTGGAGCAGGCCAGCCGGCTGAAGAGTGAGTTCCTGGCCAACATGAGCCACGAAATCCGTACGCCAATGACTTCGATCATTGGCTTTTCCGAGTTACTGCGCGATCGCGTGATCGGCGCCGAGGAATTGGAGATTGTCGACACCATCAAGCGAAACGGTGAATACCTGCTGGAAATCATCAACGACATACTCGACCTGTCGAAGATCGAAGCGGGCTCGCTCAGCGTCGAACGGCGGCCTTGTTCGCCGCAAAAGATCGTCGGCGAAGTCGCCGAGTTGATGCGTGCGCGTGCCAGCACCAAGCAACTCTGGCTGGACGTAGCCATCGATGATGCCGTGCCGCGCACGATCTACACCGATCGTTTGCGGCTGCGGCAGATTCTCGTAA
>DASSFG010000148.1:0-3395 GCA_035694685.1 Pirellulales bacterium | reverse complement strand
GCCGGCTTTAGCCGGGCTTCTCGATTGTGGCTTTAGCCCTTGGTCGCCGTTCAATGGCTAAAGCCAGGCCGAGAAGCCCGGCTAAAGCCGGCTCAAAGTTTCGTAGACTTCTGCGGACCACCAGCTAAAGCTGGTGGCAGACCAGGCGAAGCCCGGCTAAAGCCGGCTCGTTTCCTGAACGTTCCGGAAAATGTTATATCGTGCAACCTAGCGCGCCTTGTGTAGAACAATAACGGCTGGCGCGCACGGCTAAACTCTTTCGCCGCTCCGCGGCTGGCTTCGCTTCAGCCCGAGTACAACATACATCGCCGTCGACGGCAACAAAAAGGCGTTCATCCAGAGCAACGTCAGAACGACAGGGCCAAAACTGGACATGCCGGCGTAAAAGTCGAGCACGGCGAAATTGATCGCATCCGACAGCCAGGGCGTCGGCCGCAGTTCGACCCACATTGCGGCCGCGGCCGACATCCAACCGGCAAGGAAGACGTTGACCAGCACCATGCGTCGGACTTTGCGATTGCGCTCGTGAAAGAACGTCTTGGACGAAACGGCCAATGGTATCAGCGCAGGAAAGACCAACGCGAACGAGCACACCATGAGCGCCAGGATCGTCGCCCATGCGCCTCGCCCGGAGATCGTGCCAAATTGCGGTGCTTTCATGAGTGTCCGTCAGGATTACGGCCGATCGACGTCGGTGAGTTTGAGCGACACCAGCAGTGCCACAAGGAGCATAGGCACGACGAATCCGACAATCGCAGCCAAAGCACCAACCACGACCAGCGATTCTCTCGGCGGGGGTACCGGCGACGAATTACCGGGCCTCAGCCACCGCAGCAGAAGTGGCGACGACACGAGCAACGGGAGCGACGCGACCGTTGCGATCCGCACGGCGGTCATGAGTTTCAAACCGTGAGCGTTTCCTTGGATGTACAACGCGAGCTGTAATGCGCGGTCCGCAAAGAAAGCCGCGATCGCCGCCACCACGACGAGCATGGTTGAAATGCTAAAGCGCACAATAAGAGAAGGACAGAAAGATTACCTGACAGAAAAATGAGTGCCGCCACCCGCCATTTTTTTGTCAGTAATGTTTTTGTCAATCATCTGCCGCTTTTTCGGTGACCAATGTCAGCCGCCGGAACTGTCGCTGCGGAGAAACGCCGTTACAGCCGCGGCAAATTCCTCAATCGTCGCCATGACCTGGGCCCGCGACGTGGGTCCGTCGAACGCAACGGCGGCCACCGTTCGGCAGTCGCCGTTCGGTTCCAGCAGCTCGGCGATCAAGCGCGCGTCGCGGGGCTCGAATGCGATGCTAAATGTTTGACCCGACCGGCCGTAGTCGATCCAAACTCTTTCGCTGGGTTGCACCGGCTTGCTACGTGAAGCGAAGACGAAGCCGGCGTCCGCGAGCGCCGGGTCGAGCTGGGCGCGAAGAAGTTTCATCAAAGTGCCGACGTGCCGAATGGGTTGAGGCTGCGGTCCTCCCTCGCGCCGCGCTCGCCGGCAGTCATGGCAGCGCACGGCACGCGAGTAGATGGATGCTTTGGCGACCTCGTACCACCACTTTTGCTGCTCGGCCGTCCAAATCTCCTCCTTACCGCAATCGACGCAGGTGAAGGGCTGGTCCTCATAATACAACGGCACTCCGCCGTAAGAGTTGTGCGGCGCCTGCTGCGACAGATCGGCCGGAATCCTGTCGCTCGACGGCGGAGGGATTGTCGGGCCCGTGTCGGCCTCACGTTGATAGCGTGGTACACGTCGCTTCGACATTTTTCTTACGGCAATCACGTCACGGCCATCGCTCATCGCCGGCCTTACGCCAGATGCTCGACCGAGTCTGCGGTCGCCACGCTCGATACGGCGTCGAACGTCCCGAATAGCCGCACGCCGCGCGAGATTACATAAAAATCGGCAGACTCGCCCTCAGGTTCAAAGGCAATGTTTTCAGGGTGGCCGATCGTCACGCAGTCGCCATTCTCCATGCTCAACACAAAAGGTCGAAACGGCGCCTGGCGCACCATGCGAATGACTTCGGCCCGGACGGCATCGGCTCGCATAGTACTATCGATTGGATTTGGTGGGTGATTCCAACTTTAATCTTACCACAGTTGGCAGCGCGGCACCACACGTGCAAACTGCTGGCATGCGTCGCAACGGACGACTACAATCGGCGGCGGGACAGATCGTAAGCCGCCTCTCGCGCCATGATCGCGCCCCCGTCGTTCGACTACGGCAGTCGCGTGCTGGATGAAAGATGAAGGATGAGAGATTAGGGATGGCTTCGGCCATCGCGATTCTCCATCGCTCATCCTTCATCCCTCATCCCTCATCCTTTTCGCGAGCCTGCCATGCTGAACCTGTTTTCCGACGACGTGCGCCGCAACCCGTTCCCGCTGTACGACCACTTTCGGGCAGCTTGCCCGGTGATGCTCGAACCAACGAGCGGCGTGTGGATGCTTTTCGACTACGCGAACGTGAAACGGGCGCTCGACGACGTGGAGACGTTCGTCTCCGACACGGCCAGCGTCGGCGCGCATCCGGCGCCGCCGTGGCTGGTGTTCATCGACCCGCCGCGGCATACGAAGCTGCGGGCGATTATCTCCAAGGCGTTTACGCCGCGAATGGTGGAGGCGATGGAGCCGCGCATCCGCGAGCTGTCTCGCGAGTTGCTCGACCGCGCGATCGTAGGTCAGGCTTTCCAGCCTGACGCAGCTCGCCCAGCGCAACCGACGGACGTCAGGCTGGAAAGCCTGACCTACGGCGAGTTGGACCTCGCCACCGACTATTCGGTGCCGCTGCCGATGCGCGTGATCGCCGAGATGATCGGCATCCCGCAGGCCGACTGGCCGCGTTACGTCCGCTGGAGCTCTGCGATTCTCAACATCAGTTACAGCGTGCGCGGGATGTCGCCCGGCAAGGAGGCCGCCAACGCGGCCAACGAGGAGTTCTCCGCGGTGGTTGGAGAGATGGCCGATTATTTGTCGATGCTTGTTGCCGAGCGGCGCGCCAATCCGCGTGACGACCTCCTCACGCGGCTGGTGGCGGCCGAAGTCGACGGTCAGCGGCTTTCGCCCCACGAGCTGCTCGCCTTCTTTCAGCTTCTCATCGTGGGCGGGCAAGAGACCACGACCAACCTGATCAACAACGCGGTGCTGTGCCTCTTGGAGCACCCCGACCAACTCGCCAAACTGCGCGAGTCGCCCGAGCTGCTGCCCTCGGCCATCGAGGAGGTGCTGCGATATCGTTCGCCGTTCCAATTGCTTTTTCGCGGCACGCGGCGCGAGGTCGAGCTCGACGGGCAAACCATTCCTGCCGGCAAGCTCTTGTTCTTGATGATCGGCTCGGCCAACCGCGACCCCAATCAATTCCGCGATGCCAACCGCTTCGACATCACTCGC
>DASSFG010000147.1:0-4680 GCA_035694685.1 Pirellulales bacterium | reverse complement strand
TGCCGGGCGGCGGCATCATCGACGTGTATGACGCCAACGGCAATCTGCTCAACCGCTTTGCCTCAGGCTCGCCGCTCGACGGGCCGTGGGGCATGGCCCTGGCGCCCACCAACTTCGGACAGTTCAGCGGAGACTTACTCGTTGGCAATTATGGCAATGGTCAGATCAATGCTTTCGATCCGGCGACGGGCAAGTCGCTGGGCGCCTTGACTGACGCCGCCGGACAGCCGATCACCGTGCCCGGCCTGTGGGGACTGACGTTCGGCAACGGCACGGCCGGCGACACCACGGCGCTGTTTTATGCCGCAGGTCCGAACTTTTTTGGCCGGCCAATTCCGCCTGGCCCACAGCCACTGACGTCGAGCGATGGCAGTACGACCATCGCCTACCCGATTCCACGTCCGCAAGGGCAGCTTGGCGAAATCGTCGCGCCTGCGACGCCTACGCTTTCGGCCGTGGCCACCACTCTGACGGCCCGCGAAGGGGTTCCCTTCCAAGCCGAGGTGGCGGCGTTCGGTTCGACTCAGCCGCCAAGTCCGCAGGCCAACCCATTGCCCGACTATAGCGCCACCATCGCCTGGGGCGACGGCGCCGTCTCGCCGGGCACGGTCGAAGCCACCGGTAACGGCGGCTTCCTGGTGGCCGGCAAGCATGCCTATGCCGAAGAAGGCACGCAGACCTACGTCGTCACTATCAACGATAAGGCAGGCGATACCGTGACCGGCCAGGGCACGGTGACGATCGACGACCCGCCGCTGTTGGCCGTGGGTGTGCCCGTCTCGGTGACGACGGGCACGACGGTGAGCGGCAGCACAATGGCGGTTTTCGTCGACCTGGGCGGCGCCGAGTCCCTTAGCGATTACAGTGCCACCATCGACTGGGGCGACGGCACGCCGCCCTCGCCCGGCATGATCGGCACCGCCACGGCAAACGACACCGCTGCGGCGGCGCCTTTGCTGTCGTCCACGGCAAGCGACGCGAACCTGAGCCTTTCGGCCGCAGCGGCACTACAAAAGCTTATCGTCACCGGCGATCACAGCTACGCCAGTAACGGCAGCTATTGGGCAATGATCACCGTTACGGACGATGGCGGGAGCAAGGTCGCTGTGCGCTCGCTGGTCGTCGTGGGCGGAGCAGCAACCAACGTCTCGTTCGTCGAACAAGCCTTCCGAGACATCCTGCACCGCGACGGCGACCCGGCGGGCCTGACCTACTGGCAGACGCAGCTTGCCAACGGCCTTTCGCCCGCGCAGGTTGCCATCGACCTGACGCACAGCACCGAGTATTTCACCAACGTGATCGCGCCCGACTACCAGCAGTTTCTAGGGCGGGCCGCCGATGCATCGGGCGTGAACTATTGGATCAGTCAGATGCAGCAAGGCCTGACCGACCAGCAGCTTGCCGCCGCCTTCGTCGCCTCGCCCGAGTTTTACGCGAACGCCGGTGGCACAAACACGGCCTTCGTCGACGCCCTGTATCAGGCCCTCTTGAACCGGCCGGCCGACTCGCAGGGCGAGGCCTACTGGGTTGCTCAGTTGAACGGCGGCGCGAGCCGGCAATCGGTGGCCCTCTTGTTCGCCACCAGCTCCGAGCAGGTGACCAACCAGGTGCTCGACGACTATTTCAACGTGCTTGGCCGCTCTCCGAGTCCTGCTGAAGTGGCGTTCTGGACGAATGCGATACAAAGCGGCGCCACCAACGAGCAGGTGCTGGCTGCCTTCATCGCCTCGCCCGAATTCAATCAGGAGCTGAGCTCTACCGCAGCTTGACCTCGTCGCCGCCCGCCTTGGTGAACATGGCACGCACGCTGGCCGCGTCGGTGTCCTTCGAGACAAGCTTGACCGTGCCGTCGGCAAAAGCCGCGTAAAATCCTTTGCCATGTCCACGGAACGGACACACGGGCTCTTGGCCGTCAGATGTTTCGATGTCCGCCGGCTTCGTCCAGGGGATCCGTTGGTGGCTTTGCAGCACGAGAATGGTTTCGCCCGGCGCATCGGTGGCACTCTCACGGCCGACCGCGGCATCGGCGTCGAACAGGGTCCCTTTGCCAGTGACGACGAAATAATCTGCGTCACCTTTTTGTGTCCACACGCTCGTGCTGTAAATGCCGGGAATCTTCTTGATGAGCGGCTTGTTGTGCTCGCTGTCCCAACGCTCGTCGAGTTTGTATGCCTCAAACAACTCACGTTCGCCAAGATACGGTAGCAATTCCACCCGCCAACTGTGCAGCGTTTTTCCGTCAGGCCCGATGACCGCTGAGGGCGGGTAATGGCCGTGCTCAGCCTGGTAGGCATTGAATGCCGCAGCCAATTTGCCGAGCTTGGCGACGTGCGCCTCGTCGTTGTCTTTCTCGCGAGCTTTGAGTTCTTCGCTTTGACGGGCGACGAGCGCCTTCGTCGCGTCGGCGACGGCGACGACGAAAGCGGCGCCGAATTTGATCTCGGCTTGAACCTGTTGTTCCTGACGACTCATTTTCAAATCCGACAGCGCGCGAACCAGGTCGCTGGTGACGTCGAGCGATTGGAACTCTTTAGGCATGGACGATTTCTCAAAGATTTGGGGAACTGTGGTGAGGGCCGCGATCAGGCTTGTCGCGCCTCCCTGGAGCACGTTCGTCGTCGCCAGTGCCTTCTCCGGCGACTCGCAACGTGCGGTGGCGCTGACCTTCAATCCGCCCGACGAACATTCGACCTGAGCGAAAATGAGCGCGGTCTCGCGCAGCATCGCCAAGATGAACATCTCTTGGGGGTCTTGAGCGTCCGCCGCATTCGTTTCGATCGCCGCCATCGCCGCGGAATCACAGGCGATGGCCAACGGGCTGTCGGCGATCTTTGTCCATTCGTCGTACCAGCTTGGATGACTCTGAGAACCGGCCGCCAGCACGCGCGGCACGTCGCGATCACCTAGCACGACGAGCGTGCGCTCGTCGACCAACAAGTAATTGACGAGATGGCCGCTGACGTCAGAGCGGGCTTGGAAACAAGGGTAGCCCAGGCAGGTTGTTTCCGTCACGCCGTCCGGAGCTTCGCCGAAAATCGTGATGCGGAGCTTGCCTGGTTCGTAAGGCTTGCGCATGCGGTAGATTTCAAGCGCAGCCGGTTCCGTCGATTCCTGCGATGTGGAAGGCGCGGCCTCAGCGGGCGCAGACAGTACGATCGTTTTGACTTCGTCCACTCCGTTGCCGGCCGTCGAGAAGGCAAAGCTAACGTTGGCTGCGAAAGGAAAACTGCTCAAAACGGGTTCGAAGAGCGTCTTCGATTCATCCACTTTCAGCGGCTTGAGGGAGATGACTGCGATGGCATTTTCCGGAAGGTAGGAGCGATCGAAGGTGGGCGGGGAGCCGCCGTTTGCGGCCTGGTCCTCGACCTTGACACTACTTTTTGTATTGTCTGGTACGGTCGTGGCATTGTCGGCCCGTGCGTCGCGCAAGGGGCCGCGCAAGCCAGATACAGCAAATCCGGCGCTGGCGAGCACGGTCAGCAAAACCGCGCGCCAGGTTTTTGATTGTGAACGCACCGTCCCGATCGGTTGTTTGCGTAGCATCTCAATTCTCCTCATGAGGGTGCCGCGAGTGGGGAAAAATGGGCGTCCTGCCCATAACGGTCGAAATTCGTCTTGCTCGAGCGCCAATTGAGCCAGCAGGTTTGCATAGGCTTTGGCGCCGCCGGCCAGCGCCGCGCCGCAAGCGTCGGCGGCGAGCTCCTGCTCCAGCCGCAGGCGCCCGGCGAGCCAATGTACGAGCGGGTTGTAAAAATGGACGACGACGCCGACCTGGGCCGCCAGCCACATCAAAAAATCACTGTGGGCGACGTGGGCCGTTTCGTGTGCAAGAATGCCTCGCCGTGCCTCCTCGCTCCACATTCGCCAGTCGGCGGGCAACAAAATGATCGGCCGCCGCCAACCGACGACCGCCGGCGAGCCGCCGCCGGAACGTGTCATTTCTCGCACCTCGATCGGCCGGCGGCAGTGCAGCCTCCCGCGAAGCTGCTCGATCAGGCACAATAGCGCTGGATCGCCCACAGGCCGCGTTTCGCGCAGCAATTTTGCCAGGCCCAGCGCCCCCAACAATACGCGGGCCAGGCCGATTCCCATGCCCGACAGGATGACGACCGCCAGCCAGGATGGCCAGCGCCAACGACCGTCTAACGGTTCCGTGGACGACGCCCTGGCCATTTCGTCGCCGACCTGCTGCCACATTCGCGACAGACTCTTTAGTAGCCCTTGTGGCACGGGGAACACAGCGACTTGCTGCTCAACCTGATTCGTGGCGTCGCTTTCCATTGGCGGCGCGGCGGGCGTTTCCGCCGCGCGGGGCGTGGGGAGCGTGACGGATTCTTGTCCTCGTGTCACCGGCCGGAAATCGACCGTCCACCAACGTGGCCAGGGACTGACGGAAAAAGCGGCGACACCGACGGTAGCGATGAGCGTGGCGCAGAGGACGGACGCTGCTCCGCTTGCGCGGCGGCGGGCGGCGAGGTAGACGCCCGTGCCGGCGAGGCAAAACAGAGTGACTTGCACGGCGGTCCAAGCGAGCGAGATTCCCAGCGCGTTCATCCTTGATTCTCTTGTAAAAAGTCCTTGAGACGGGCACGTTCCTTGGGCGTGAGTTTTTTCTGCTCCAACAGGCGGGCGAGCAGCAACTCGCGCGAGCCGTGAAACACACGATCGATCAGGTCGCTC
>DASSFG010000146.1:0-2659 GCA_035694685.1 Pirellulales bacterium | reverse complement strand
GGCCCACACACCTTGGCCTTCTTGCGTGCGATCGACGGCCAATACCCACTCCTGCCCTTGCTTGTTGCCCATCAAGTAAATCAGCTCGCCGGCAATGCTCGGTGCAGAAAAGCCCTCGCCAAAGCCTTCGACTTTCCAGAGCAACTTGGGGCCGCCCTCGGGCCACGATTTGAGCAAACCGGTTTCATCGTTGCGGGCATCGCGACGCGGCCCGCGCCACGACGGCCAGTCACCCGTTTCGGCCGCGCTGGCCGACAGCCCATAGCAGAGGATGAACGAAAAGCAGGTAATGAGCAGTCGCTGCATAAAGGTCTTTCTCTTCAAGAATTATGGGCATGCTGACGTGCGCCGCTGGTCAGCCACAGGGAAGAGGAGGCGTCAGCCTCGTGGTGGTTCTTGGCAGCCGAACGGATTATCTCGCACTCCGGTCGCCATAGCCGTGCGGGTGACTCGAATGCCAGCGCCAGGCGGTGGCGACGAGGGCGTCAAGCTCCAGGTATTTGGGCGTCCAATCGAGCACTTGGCGGGCGCGGCGTGAGTCGGCCACAAGTTCCGGCGGGTCGCCGGGCCGGCGCGGGCCGATCTTGAGCGGAATCTCTCGACCGGTGACGCGGCGGCAGGCCTCGATCACTTCGCGCACGCTATGACCGGTGCCCGTGCCTAGATTGAGCTTTAGCCCTTCCCCCGGCTTGAGCCGATCCAGCGCCAGAGCATGGGCGCTGGCCAGGTCGTCGACGTGAATGTAGTCGCGGATGCACGTGCCGTCGGCCGTGGGATAGTCGTCGCCAAAGACCGTGATCCGCTCTCGCTGCCCCAACGCGACCTGCAGCACGATCGGAATCAAATGCGACTCCGGCGAATGATCTTCGCCCAGATCGCCGCGCGGACTGGCGCCCGCGGCGTTGAAATATCGCAGTGCGGCATAAGCGAAGCCATAAGCACGGGCAAAGTCGTCCAGTGCCCGTTCGATCACCAGCTTGGTAAAGCCGTAGGGATTGATCGGCCGTTGCGGCTCGTCTTCGCTGATGGGCATCTTTTCCGGCGCGCCGTAGGTGGCCGTTGTACTGGAGAAGACGATCTTAGCGACGCCCGCTGCGCGCATGGCTTCGAACAACGACAGGCTGCCTCCAACGTTATTGCGGTAATACTTCGCCGGGTCGCTCACGGATTCGCCCACCAGCGCAAAAGCGGCAAAGTGCATCACCGCCTCGATGGCCTTCTCCTTCATCACCGCCCTCAGCTTCGACTGCTCGTGGAGGTCGCCTTCGATCAGGCGGCCGGCGGGCGCCGCGCCTCGGTGCCCCAGGCCCAAGTTGTCGTAGACCCACACCTCGTGACCCGCCAGTTCGAGATAGCGGGCCGCGTGGCTGCCCACGTATCCCGCCCCGCCCGTGACCAGAATCCTCACGTTCGTCCTTTCGTCAAAAACGGCACCGTTGTTACCCCGCAAATTCTAGCAGATTTTCGCGAGTTGTCGGCCGTGCCCCGCCGATTACATGAAGTTGCTAGCGAGCGGCGGTAGAGCGGGGCAGCCCTGCTACGAAATGACGAATGACGAAATCCGAATGACGAAAGAAGCCCGAATGACGAAATCCGAAGCAAGTTTTCCACGCCGCTTTCTTCCTTCGTCATTCGGATTTCGTCATTCTTTCGTCATTCGTCATTAGACATTCGTCATTGGAGAACTTGCCTGCCATGCCAGCCAAAAAGGTTCCCTCAGCTCCTACTCCGACAGCAACTCAACGTCTCGAGCACCCTTGGGCGACGGCCTTTGCCGATTACCTGCGGAGCGAATGCCATCTGGCCGAAAACACGGTGCTGGCGTATCGACGCGACCTGAAGCGGTTTTACGAGTGGTTGGGCGCGAAAAAAATTCCTTCGCTCACCGTGCAAGACCTGGCCGATTACGCAGGCTGGCTGCACGAACGGAAGCTGGCGCCCGCCAGCCTGGGCCGGCACCTGGTGTCGTTGAAGCTGTTTTTTCGCTACCTGCAGCTCGAGGGCACGCTCAAGGACAACTACGTCGAGCTGTTGGGCAGCCAGAAACTGTGGCAGCGGGTGCCCAAGGTGCTGCCGCCCGACATGATCGACCGGCTGTTGGCCGCTCCGCGCGCGAGCGACCCCTGCTGGCGCCGCGACCGCGCCATGCTGGAGCTGCTCTACGCCACCGGCTGCCGGGCATCGGAGCTCTCCACGCTGAAGCTGCGCGACGTCCATTTCGACGGCGGCTACTGCCTCTGTCGTGGCAAGGGCGACAAGGAACGCCTTGTGCCGCTGGGCCGCCGCGCCATCGAAGCCGTGAAAGACTACCTGGAACACGAGCGACCGCTGCTGGCGGCGCGTGCCGCCTCGCCGCCGATCTGGCTCTTACTCTCGCGGCGGGGCCAGCGCTTGCGGCGGGAGCGCATCTGGGAGCTGATCAAGGAATATGCCCGGCGGGCGGGCGCGCCGGAGAGCGTCAGCCCGCACACGCTGCGTCACAGCTTTGCCACGCACGTCCTGGCCGGAGGCGCCGACTTGCGCCAGGTGCAAGAGATGCTGGGCCACGCCAGCATCGCCACCACGCAGATTTACACCCACGTCGATCACGCACGGCTTAAGGCCGTTCACAAGCAGTTTCACCCGCGCGCGTAAGTTGAGACAAGGGGACAAGGAGACA
>DASSFG010000145.1:0-8907 GCA_035694685.1 Pirellulales bacterium | reverse complement strand
CAACGGCTCAATACACGGTGAGCGATCCCGGCCTCTTTTTGTTTCAAACGGCGGCCGTCGATCGTCTGGTGGCGTCGGCGGCCACCGCCGCCATTTCCGAGGCGCTGTCGGCCGAACCGGTCGATGGTGTGCTGACGGTGGGCAAACAACGGCTCGGCGTGCGATTGGCTGAGTTGTTGCAGAAGACCGTCGACGGCTATCGACTTGGCATCGTCATTCGCTCGGTCGATATTGCGGCCATCGAACCGCCGGCGGAAGTGGCCGACGCCTTCGACCAGGTCGTGAGCGCGTTGCGTGAACGTGAACGGGCGGTCCACCAGGCGGAGAGCTATGCCAATAAAACCGCGGCCGAGGCGCGCGGCGGGGCGCAACGCCTTCTCGACGAGGGCCAGGCCGAACGAGACCGCACGATCAGGCTGGCCCAGGGCGAGGCCGAGCGGTTCGAGAGCCTGCTGGCAAACTATGAGCGCTCGCCCAAGCTGACCGCCGGCCGGCTTTATCTGGACGCGCTCGCTCAGACGTTGCCAAAGTTACGGACCAAATTGATCGTCGATTCGTCGAGCGACGTCGACGTCAGTATCTTACGGGAGGACGCTCGTTGAGACGCCCGCTGGCGGTCGTTTTTACTTTCGCGTTGCTGGCAGGCGCCTTCTACGTCGGCCGAGGCCGGAGCATTTCCGACGGCAAGCGCGTCGGCCAAGCGTCTGACTCTCCTGCCCGCTGCCTCGAACGTATGTTTTCCGCCGCGGAACAGGGCGACGTCGCCGCTTGGCTCGACTGTTTCACCGGTACGCAGCGAGCAGCCTTTGCCAAGGAGATCGACGCCAATCCGACCCAGGAGTTTGCCGAGTCGTTGAAGAAAGCCGTTGGCGAGATCAAAGGCCGTGCCGTCAGCGGGACCAACGCGAGCGATAGCGCTGGCGCGGTCGCGACGTTGTCCGTCGAGCGCGTTTATGCGCACCACACGGAGCGCCAAAGCTACCACTTCCGCCGCGACGCCGACGGCTGGCGGATCGAGTCGTTGGGGTCGGTTGAAAAGCGTCAACCGGCCATTCCCTACGGCACACCCGTGTTCGAACTTGGCGAAACTCCGCAGGACCACTCTGCGGTTTCGCAAGCAAATCAGACAGCGCGTTGAGTTTTTTTGGCAGCCGGTGGTAGTGTCGCAGAATTTGAGTTGGTCGCTGGATGCACCGCATCGTCGTAGGGTGGGGACGAGCGAAGCGAGTCCCACCGGATCGCTCAGCGGTGCGGTGGGACTCGCTTCGCTCGTCCCACCCTACGGTTATCGCCACTTCTGCCGGCTCCGTTCATATCAGAGGCACCTTTTGGGGGCAAGCAGTGAGCCAGCGGCTAACGTCGTTAAGCTAGGCCGCCTTCGGTACGATCAGGCCCGACTCGAACTTCTGTTTCCAGCGCAGAATTGCCGTGCGGCGCTGGTTCTCGGGCGCGGCCGGCTGATAGTTCAAGCCCAGTCCCGTCATGTGGTGCAGGTTCCAAAAGCTCAGCACGCGGAAGTCGAGCTGCTTATCGGGCGCATCGAGCCAGTCGATGAGCTGGGCGGCTGCTCCTTCCTCGAGTTGCTGCCAAGTATAACCCCACAGCAGGCGGTAGAGTTGGTCGCCCAGTTCTTGGCCGCGGGCCTTCTCCAACGCTTCACGCAGTAGCGTGGCCGTTTGCGGACTGCCATCCATCGCGGTCCGCAGGCTTTCGATCTCTGCGGTCCAGACGTCGCTATACTTCGGGTCGTTGAGCAAAGGCACGAGCGTGTCGAAGCTCTCAACGAGCGCCAGACCGCGCACGGCCAACAGCCGCTTCTCCAGCTTGCGGCCGGTCGCCAGTTCGGCCAGTGCGCGATCGACCGGTTCATCGGGTTGCAGCAAGCCTTCGATTTCGGCCGATGCCCGCCGCTCGGTCGGGCTCAATGCGTTTGCCGAAATCCAACCCGGCAAAACGTCCGGCTGTTTCGCCGTGGAACTATCGCCCAACGATCGGTGTGATCGCCCGCTCAGCTTCTGGCTGCCACCCTGCTCGTCGGCCCATGTTGCCTCTCCCCGAGCGAGATAGAGGTCGGCTGCCGCCGGCGCCGCGGTCCGCTCCGGATCGGAACCGTCAGGAAGCAGTCGCCGTACTTCAACGGCCAGAAGCGCGTCGTTGCTGCCGAAGGCGAGCGTACCGTTGTAGTCGCCGGCTTGCAGGTGAATTTCACCCTCGGGCCTGGCGGCAACGAGCAGCAGAATGCGGCCTGAGAAGAGATGAATGCGCGGCCCGCCGTCGTCTGCCGGGGCATCGAGCGCGACGATAGCGCCGTCCAGCAGTTGCAGCGTGACGCCGCCGGCAAGGATCAGACTGGGACGGTAGGTGGGCAACGTCGTCAATCGCTCGCCGGACTGAACCGGGCTGGCAGGTCCGACGCGCAGCCATTCGTCATCGACCGCCCGCAACAGCACGTCGCGATTGGACGCCAGCGTTGCAACTCCGTCAGTTGCGGGCGGCCGGCCCGACGCTTGTTTGCCACTGGGCCGTGTATCGGCCTTGGAGGCCGACTGACTTGGCGTGCCAGTAACTTTTCCAACGTCGCCATCCGGCGCCGGGGGCGTGACTGTATCGCTCGTTGTTGCGCTGCTTTGCTTCGAAGACGCGGTCGATGGTTTGGACTTGTCGGTAGCCGAGTTTTGCTGACCATCGTTTTGTCCGGCACCGCTCGTATCGACTGGGTTTTCGGTGGATGAGGTCGCATCTGCCGACTTCGACGATGACGGCGAAACTGCCTCCGCGGTCGACCGGTCCGCGGGCCGTAGTGAGAACACCACAAGAGCGATGAGACAGACGACGGCGGCCGCTCCGACGCCCGCCGCAACGGCCCAGGGCGGCGGCAACTTCCACGGCGTCGAAGGAGTGGACACGCGTGTCGGCCGGCTGTTTTTCACCGCCGAAGCTGCATCTTCAAGGTCGAGCGACAACACTTCCAGTCGCGGCCCGGCAAGCCCGATTTGCAGATGATCGCCCACGCGCAATATCGCCGGTGCAGTAAGGCGGCTGCCGTTAAGGTACGTGCCATTGGTCGAATCGAGATCTTTGACAATGGCCCCCTGCGATGACAGTTCGACCTGAAGGTGCTCTGCAGAAACGATCTCGGCGATTTCGCCGCGAAAGACGAGCTGACAGGCGTCGGCTCGGCCGATCGTTAGGCTCGGATCGGCAGATTCCCAATCAAAGGCTTTTTGCGGCGACTCGCGCACGCGGATGCGGATTTTCATGGTTAGCACACTTTGACCAGGAACCGCTGCTCGCCAAGCTGAAACTCGGCGGTGGAATCAATCGGAATTTCATTGATCCGCAGCCAGGTACCATTCAACGACTGGTGATTCTCCAGCTCCCAGCGGTCGTTCCGGTTGCGGAGGCGGGCGTGCCGGCCACTGACGAAGGGATCGCCCGCAAGCACGATTTGGCAACTGGCGTCGCTGCCGATCCAGACCTCTTTTTGGGCGAGAGGATGGGGCGTGCCCGGCCCCTTGGAGTGCAATTCGATGAGGGCCGGCGCGGCGGCCACGGGTTCGTTCGTTGCCGCCTGCCATTGGTTCGTCGATCGCAAATCGTCGCCGGTCGCCGCCTTGGGTGTAAGTTCGAGTCGAAACCGCGTGGCGCCGACGATGAATTCCTGGTGATCGTCGAGAGGCGCGGCCGCCGCTCGTACAAACGTGCCGTTGGTGCTTTTCAGGTCGCGCAAAACCCAACGAAAGCGTCCCTGATAGGTAACACGGCGCAGCTCGGCATGCCGTGCTGAGATGCCGGAGTCGTGTGGAATCACAATGTCGCCCTCAGCCCGGCCAATCACCGTGTGATCGGCGCGCAGGCGTCGCCACTCGCCCCCGTCTTGGCCTTCGTCGACGATGCACAACAGCAACAAGGGCGGACGCACTCGGGGGCGAAAGGGTTGTGCGGCGTCGGCGGTTGCCGCCGCGGACGGGGCTTCGGGCCGCGACTTCGCTCGCGGCGGCGCTTTGGGCTTGCTCTTCGACGCGGCCGCGGCAGACCAGCGGCGCATGTCCTCGGGCGTTTCCAGCCGAGTGGTGCGCACGTCGTCAGGATTAGGCCGATGCACCGCTGCGCGGCATTTAGGGCACTTCGTCGTTTCAGGCTCGATTGGTGAGAATCCGCAAGTAGGGCAAGTAGCGGTCATCGCCTGTGCCTCCTATGGTCGCTCGCCCCCGTTTTACTGCCTCGGGTCGCATTCGGTTTTCGGTAACGAACGGAATTATAGCGACCCCGCGCGATAAACATCAACGATCGGGTGCCTGCGGTAGTGATTCCATTTGCTGCAAAGTCAAGGGAAAACCGGCAAGCGGTGCCTCGCGGGTTGCGCGGGGATTAAGCACGTCTCACAGGAAACTAGCGATGGTGCGGACAGCAGCGATGATTATCCAAATCAGGACGGCGAATAATGCGACGTAGCGCAACCTGCTGGCGAGCGCTGCCGTATGAGCAACTTGTGGGGAGGGCTCCTCTGCTTCGCCTTCTAAGGGTGCCTTGTACGGGTTCTCTTCCATGCAGCAAGATAGCACGGCCGGAAGTCGTGGCGCCAGGCCTTTTCATCGACCGCTAGGCGAGCCTGACGTTGGCCAAGCGGGTTTCCCTTTGCTGCGGCCGGTCGCTAGAATTGGCTTACCAGAGCAGTTTGGCGATCAGCCGGTTGCTAGACCCAACGTCGCCTTGCCGGTTGGAGTTGGCATTTGTTTCAGCGCTTTAAGTGTGGGAAATTTGTAGATCCGGCGCATAGCGCCCCTCGCGCGGTTTATAAGGCCGCGGCGCCGCCAAGGGGCGGGCGGCTCTCCGAACGAAGGCAGCCCAAAGGTTGCGTGGAATGAAGTCCGATGGTTTTCATGGCCTGTCTTGATCGCTCGGTATTATGAATGCTTCGCCAGTTATGAGCAGCGCTACCCAGGCAAACCTACTCGGCATCGGCATTTATTCTCCCGAGGAAGCGGCGATGTATGCCCGGGTAACCACGCGCACGATACAGCGGTGGATATTTGGTGATGGCTCTGGAAGCGCTGTGCTCCGCTCGCAGCTAGCACAGACGGGCGACGACGAAAAGCTTGTTACATTCCTGGATTTTGTACAGGTAATGGCAGTTCGCCAAGTGAGAATCGCTGAGAAACGATTCCCCTTGCAGAAGATCAGGAAAGCGTGCGATTTGGCTGCCACGAAATACGGTCTCGATTACCCGTTGGCAGCCAAAGAACACCGGATCTACCTTTTCGGTCCAAAAGATAAGCCAGCAGCCTGCGATATGGTTATCCTCTTCGGCAAAGATGAGGAGGACAAGAACAGATACGTGCAATTGACCGGGAGCGGAACGGGCAACATCGTCATGGCTGATATTGCCGAACCATTCATGAATCAACTCAAGTTCGGCGAGAGCCCGTTCGCCGAAGAATATACCGCTTGGCAGAAAGATGGTCGAAGGATCGTCATGAACCCGCACCATCGGCTCGGCGAGCCATATTTGCCTTCCTGCGGCTACACCGCCCAAGGTCTTTGGGAAGCCTATGCGGCAGAGGGCGGCGTCGATAATGCCGCTCATGCCTATGGCGTGGATAGGGAAGATGTTGAATTGGTCTGCGAATACTTCGACCATTTGATCGGCCGCGATGCCGCGTGACCACACTACGCCTACTGTTCGACGATTGCTTGAGCAAAAACGCTGTTAAAGCACTCGCGGAAATAGCGCAGTTTAGCCGTGGAACTGTCGAGATTTTTCATCTAGCCACGGTCGATTGCGGCGGTGAAATAGATGATGTTTGGATCCCAAAGCAGGCTTCTGAGGGCGGCCTTCTCATCACGACAGACCGAGGCAAGAAAAAAAGTCGTGGCGGAAAGTTGCCTGTTATTTGCCAAAGGCACGGCCTTCGTCACGTAATGATGAGCGCGGCCGTTCATAAATTGAATCAATTCGACAAACTCAGGGCATTATTCTCGGTATGGCCGAAGCTGATTGAAGCATCGGCGGCCGCCCCCGGGGCCGGTTTCGTGCTGAAGAAGCATTCGGTCGGGTTCGATCTCGTTCCAGCACTACCGATGAAGCAAAGAGGCGCGCGCATACAGCAGAGCATATTGCCTGCGTCGTTTCCCACACCAGATAATGAGCGACAGCAAGACGACGCGGTACAGCGGCCGGAAGATTTAGACACCGACAATACTTAACGCCCCACTGTGGCGGACAACCATCCCCAATATCCCAACGACCATCTTTGTCAGTAACCCAGTACTGGGTCTACGTGCCGCGCACGAGACCGAACCACTCGATTTGTCGGCGAGGGCAATAACGCAGGCCAGTTGCGTCGCAGTATGGTTTCAGCCAACGCGCGCGACGCGCCAATTCCTCAGCGTCGACGCCTTGCGGCATGAGCAACACGCGGGAGCGATCGATTTGCGGCAGGCGAGCAAGATATGCCTCCACTTCGCGGCAATCGCGCGGCTTGTCGATGACGAACTTGAACTGATAGGCATAGTCTCGTATTAGTCGCCGAATGACGGCCGGGGCGTCGCGCGTTTGCTCATGGCGGCGGTGCCAGCGCGGATGCTGCCGCTGCCGAGGCGCCGAGTTCGATAGCTTGGGGCTGATCGACATCAAGTCACACGCGACGGGCAGATCGAGCGTGCCCGCCGTCTCAACGGTCACGTGCAGCTTGCGACGGCGGAGCTCGTCGGCCAGGGGGATCAATTCGGCGAACAGCATCGGCTCGCCGCCGGTCAGCACTACATGCAGGCAGTCGAACTGTTCAACGCGATCGAGGATCTCGCCGGTCGAAAGGTCTTCGCCCTCGGGCGACCAGGAGGCAAACGGCGTATCGCAAAACCAGCAGCGCAAGTTGCAGCCGCTCGTGCGCACGAACACGCTCTCGACGCCCGTCAGCAGGCCCTCACCCTGGATCGAAAGATAGATTTCAGAGATTCGCATAAATGTAGGGTGGGACCAGCGAGCTTGCGAGCGCCGGCCCACCAATCAAAAGGCATCAGGCATCAGGCATCAGGCATCAGGCGTCAGGCGTCAGGCGTCAGGCGTCAGCCGTCAGCCGTCAGCCGTCAGCCGTCAGGCGTCAAATATTGGGACTTAGCGCCTGACGCCTGATAGCTGACGCCTAATCGTGGTGGGCCGGCGCTCACTCCGCTCGCTTGTCCCACCTTACGCGCCTTCCTCCTTCTGCCTTTATGTTTATCATGCCAGAATAACTCAACCAACGAAAGGAGTGCGACATGTCTGAACCTTTTCGAGCACTGCTCGAAACATTTGAGAACGAGTTTCCCGAGAGAGAATATGAGATTGAGATCGTTTGCCCGGAGTTTACCTCGGTCTGCCCTAAGACGGGCCAACCCGATTTTGGCACGCTGACCCTGACCTATTCACCGGCCGCGAAGTGCGTGGAACTGAAGAGCCTCAAGCTTTACTTGCAGCAGTTCCGCAACGAAGGCATTTTTTATGAGCACGCAACGAACCGTATTCTCGAGGATCTGGTGGCGGCGGTCGAGCCGCGCTGGATGCGCCTCAAGGCGGCCTTCGCGCCGCGCGGCGGCATTACCACCACCGTGACCGCCGAGCATGAGGTGCGCTCATGACGCGTTTCGCCCAGCGGCGCGCCAGGCTCATGAAGCTAATCAAGCAGGCCGGCGCCGCAGGCTTGCTGATCACCAACGAGAAGAACGTCACCTATCTGACCGGGTTCACCGGCGACAGCAGCTACCTGCTACTCTCCCGCCGCGAAAGCCGCATGATCAGCGACTTTCGCTACGTCGAACAGTTGCAAGAAGAATGCCCCGACCTGCCGACGCACATCCGGCCCAGAACGAAGCTGCTGCGCGACGCGACGATCGACGTCCTCGGTTCGGCGAAGACCGCGCCGCTGCTGGTTGAGGGAGATTCCTTGACCATCGCGGATTACACCTACTTTGCACAGCACTTGCCGCAACAGAGCCTGGGTGTGAGCCGAGGGCTCGTCGAGACGCTACGGCAGGTCAAGGACGCGGGGGAGATCGAAGAATTGCGACGGGCGGCCCGCCAGGCCGAAAAAGCGTTTGCCGTCTTGCGAGCGACGTTGCGGCCCAACCGTACCGAGAAGGAATTGGCTGACGAGCTGGAGTTTCAGATGCGGCTGCAAGGCGCCGAATGCAGCAGTTTTCCGCCCATTGTGGCGGCCGGACCGCGTGCGGCATTGCCGCATGCGCGGCCCACGCTCGAGCCGATCGGCAAGCATGACCTGCTGTTGGTCGACTGGGGAGCGAGCAGCCGTGGTTACAAGAGCGACTTGACCAGGGTCCTGGTCACCGGTAAAATCTCGCCCAAACTCGAACGGCTGTATGGGGTTGTGTTAAGGGCGCAAGAGCAAGCGATCGCTGCCATCCGCCCCGGCAAGACGGGCCGTGCGATCGATGAAGTTGCGCGAGGCATCATTGCCGACGCCGGCTTCGGCAAGTATTTTGGTCATGGTCTCGGTCACGGCGTCGGACTCGATATCCACGAGCTGCCGCGGTTGAGCGTCGTTGATGAAACGCCCTTGGAGCCGGGCATGGTTGTTACGGTCGAGCCGGGCATCTATCTGCCGGGCTGGGGCGGCATTCGCATCGAAGACGACGTGCTGGTGACGCGCCAGGGCCACGAAGTTTTGACGAATTGCCCGAAAGAGTTGTCGGAGATGGTCGTCGCGTAGGTCAGGCTTTTTAACAATCTGGGAGAACACCTGGCATGGCCAGCCAACCGCCCAATACGGGCGATGTCTTCGACGTGCGAAAAATTCGCCGCCTCGTCGAATTGATGAACGAGCATGATCTGACCGAGATCGATCTGCGCGACGCCGCAGTTCGCATCCGACTGCGGAAAGGTCACGAGACGGTGTTTACGCCGATGGC
>DASSFG010000144.1:0-12957 GCA_035694685.1 Pirellulales bacterium | reverse complement strand
CCTCGCCTATTGCCTGATGTCGAACCACTGGCACCTGGTTCTATGGCCGGAGCATGACGGCGATCTGGGCGCCTTTATGCAAAAGCTCACGATCACCCATGCTCGCAACTGGCAAATCAACCGCGCGCGGGTCGGCTACGGGCACCTTTATCAGGGACGCTACAAGTCGTTCCCCGTCGAGGGCGACGAGCACTTTTATCAGGTGGTGCGGTATGTCGAGCGCAATGCACTGCGGGCAAACCTGGTTCGCCGCGCGGAAGACTGGCGCTACGGCAGTCTTTGGCGTCGCCGGAACGGCACGCCGGGACAGCGGAAGCTCCTGAACGACTGGCCTCTTACTCGTCCACGTTCGTGGCTACAATACGTGAATCAACCGCAGAGCGAAGCGGAGCTGGAGGCGATACGCCGAAGCGTCGTGCGCGGACAACCCTACTGCGGCGACGCTTGGGTTCGGGCTACGGCCGCGCATCTTGGGCTAGAATCGACCCTCCGTCCCCGCGGCCGTCCGTTTGATGAAGATCGCTATATGCAAACGCTCCAGGACTTGGTTGCGGAATACGAGTAAGCCGTGGATATCGACGCCTATTTTGCGCGGATCGGCTACACAGGTCCGCGCGAGGCTACGCTGGCAGTGCTGGAAGCGTTGCACCTCGCCCATGCAACGCACATCCCTTTCGAAAACCTCGATGTCCAACTCGGCCGGCCGATTGCCATCGACTTGGCTAGCATCGAGGCGAAGCTCGTGCAGGGCGGCCGTGGCGGCTATTGCTTCGAGCAAAATACGCTGCTGGCGGCTGCGTTGAACGAGCTGGGCTTCGGTGTAACGTCATTGGCTGCCCGAGTGCGGCTGGGGGCGACGCGCGTGCTGCCGCAGACCCACATGCTCTTGGCCGTCGACGTAGGCGGCGAGCGTTGGCTGGCCGACGTGGGGTTTGGCACCGGCGGCTTGTTGATGCCGCTACGCCTGCGGTCGGGAGAAGTTGCGCGGCAATTCTCGTGGACGTTCCGTCTGCGCGAAGAGGGAAATCATTTGGCCCTCGAATCGCTCCGCGGCGGTACTTGGCAAGACATCTACGTGTTCAGCCTCGATCCGCGCTATCCGGTCGATTTCGAGATGGCGAACCATTATGTTTCGACGCACCCCGCCTCGCGTTTCGTGCAAACGCTCGCCGTACAACGGCAATCGCCGGGAGCGTGCTATCTGCTGCGCAACCGCGAATTGACCTGCATTCGCGGCGACCAAACGACCGTTACCGAGATCATCGACGATGAGGACCTTTTGGCAGTGCTGAAAGATACCTTTGGGCTGGCGCTTCCGCCCGGCACGCGATTCAAGTGTCTCCAGGGGGGATAGCATAGCTGGGCTGCGATCATTAAAAACGAAGTATGCCTAGTCGACGCGAACGCATTGAAGCCATGCTGGCCGACGAGCCCGGCGACTCGTTCCTGCGCTATAGCTTAGCCCTGGAACTCGATAAGGAGGGCGAGCACGAGCACAGCCTGGAAATGCTGCGCGGTTTGATGGACGACTCGCCGGCCTACGTGCCCGCCTTCTTTATGTCGGCCCAGCAATTGGCGCGGCTGGCCCGCATCGACGAGGCTCGGGCGGTATTGCGAGTGGGGATCGAACAGGCCCGCCAGTTCGGCGATACTCATGCCGCCGGGGAGATGAGCGAGTTTCTGGCCACGCTGGGAAGTTTATAAGCGATGCGATACGAACGAGCTTGTCTCGAAGCGTTTGGATATACCCTGCCCGACGAAGTCGTCACCTCGGCCGAGATTGAAGAGCGATTGGCCCCGCTCTACCGGCGGCTGCGGCTGCCGGAAGGGCGTTTGGAATTGATGACGGGCATCCGCGAACGCCGGTTCTGGCCGCACGGCACGTTGCCGGGCGACGTCAGCATTCAGTCGGCCGAAAAGGCCATCGCAGCCTCGGGCATCGACCGAAACGAAATCGGTTGCCTGATCCATGCCTCGGTCTGTCGCGACCATCTCGAGCCGGCCACCGCCTGCCGCGTGCATCATGGCCTGGGGCTGCCGCCAGAGTGCGTGATCTACGACTTGTCGAACGCCTGCCTTGGCGTCCTCAATGGCATGCTGCAGGTGGCGAACATGATTGAGTTGGGGCAGATTCGTGCGGGCGTGGTAGTGGGCACCGAAAGCAGTCGGCCGCTGGTCGAGAACACCATTCGGCGGCTCAATGAGGATACGAGCCTGACGCGTGATCAGATGAAATTGGCGGTAGCCTCACTCACGATTGGCTCTGCCAGCGCGGCGGTCGTGCTCACCGACCAGGAGATCAGCGGCACGCGGAACCGGTTGCTGGCATCGGAGGTGCGAGCGAACAGCGAGCACCATGCGCTCTGCCACAGCGGCGGCGACGAGTCGATTGCCGGCGGCATGCGGCCCTGGATGACGACCGACTCCGAGCGTTTGTTGCACGCGGGCGTCGCCACGGCCAAGGAGGCATTTGTACGCTTCACCGGCGACCTGCGCTGCGAAGTCGATGACATCGACAAGGTGTTTTGCCATCAGGTGGGTGTCGCGCATCGGCGGCTGCTGTTTGAGGCGCTCGGGCTGCGACCGCAATCCGATTTTTCGACGGTCGAGTTCCTGGGCAACACCGGCTCTGTGGCCGTGCCGGTCACCGCGGCAATCGGCATCGAGCAGGGGCATCTTTCTCCCAGCGACCAGGTGGCCCTCTTGGGCATCGGTTCGGGCTTGAACGTGGTGATGCTGGGTATCGACTGGCGAACGAACCCGGTGGCGATCGAGCAAGCGTCGGTGGAGGTCGGCGATTTATCGCGGCGATAGCGATTTCAACCGAGCGCCACTCCCGACAGCCGTGGCTACTCGTTTAACCGGCCGCCAACGGCGCCCGTGAGCGTTGCATCAGCTTGGTAACGATTGGCTTTCGGCAGCCTCGTGAACCGACTTTAATTCACGGGCGCCGTTGGCTACCGGTTAAACGACGGTGGAGTAACCACTAGCCGGGCAGAAAGAAAGTCGCTCCGCGACAAGCCAAAGCGGCGATAAATCGCCGCACTCCAAAGGATTGAATAAATTGCCTTGGCTCGTTAGGCTACGGCTGGTTTGACCGACCTTCATAGGAGCATCGGATGGAAACGTGGCCGATCGGCGTCTTTGCCAGCATCGATGCTGGATTGGGAGTGAAGTTGGAGGTTGCCCAGGAATTGGGCGTGCCCACCATTCAGCTTCATGCTCCGGCCGAGCGCGCGCGCACGCCGGATCAGGCCCGGGCGTTTTTGCAACGGTTGAAACAGGCCGGCATTACGCTGACGGCGGTGTTCGGTGGTTTCGAGGGCGAGAGCTACGCTGATATTCCCACGACGGCCCGCACGGTCGGTCTGGTGCCGCGAGACACGCGAGCGGCACGCACTCGCGAGATGAAAGAAATCGCCGATTTCGCAAAGCTGCTGGGCTGTTCGGTGGTGGCACTGCACCTGGGTTTCGTGCCGCACGACCGCCAAGATCCGCTATACCGCGAAGTGCTCGACGTGACGCGCGACGTATGCGACCATTGCCGCGCTAACGGCCAGGCACTGCACCTGGAAACGGGCCAAGAACCGGCCGATACGCTGATTGCGTTCATTGGCGACGTGAAACGCGACAACCTGTTCATTAATTTCGACCCCGCCAACATGATTTTGTACGGCTCCGGCGAGCCGATCGGCGCGCTGAAAAAGCTGGGCCGCCTGGTGAAAAGCGTCCACTGCAAAGATGGTACCTGGGCCAAGCACCCAGGCAATGAATGGGGCGCCGAAGTGCCGCTCGGCCAAGGCGACGTCGGCATCGAAAATTATTTGCGGACACTGAAAGAAATCGGCTACACAGGTCCGCTGACGATCGAGCGCGAGATTGCTCAAGAGCCCGAGCGGCAGAAAGCCGAGATCGGGCATGCCGTTCGCTTGCTGACCGACCTCAAAGGCAAGGTCTTAGGACTTAGGTCTTAGAACTTAGGGTCTTAGGACTTAGGCTCGAAATCGGCACCTAGACAATGCGTGACGCCTTGTGCGTCTAGCGGATCCCGCACTGAAGCTTCAGAATAAACACTAAGACCTAAGTGCTAAGTTCTAAGACCTAAAAACTAAGACCTAAGACCTATTGAAAATGCCAAAAATCTCAGTCAGCGTACCCCATCAACTTGGCCAACAAGCGGCGGCCGACCGCCTGCAAACTCTCATCGCCGCACTCAAAGAACGTCATGGTTCACAAGTGAGTGATCTTGAGGAGGAGTGGGTCGATGACGCTTTGAAGTTCCGCTTCAAGACGTTTGGCTTTCAGTTTCAGGGCACAGGCACGGTCAGCGATACCGAAGCCAAGCTCGATATCGATATTCCCTTCGCGGCGATGATGTTCAAAGGGAAAATTGAAAGCGAGATTCGCGACACGCTCACGCGAAAACTGCGGTAAGGGCGCTACTCGTCATCGAGTTTTGCCAGCTCGCGCTCGGCTTCTTCGGCCGCCTTGGTACCCGGAAACTCCTCAAGTAGCTGCTCGAGCCGCTCGCGGGCCGCGTCGCGCTTGCCGGCGGCGAGTAGATTCTTTGCGAGTTTCAATTTGCCGGCCGCGTCTTTCTCACGTTGGGCTTCAGGGTCGTCGGCGTCTTTTTCGTCGGCCGATTTCGACTTCGCCTTGGGAACGCCCGCATCGCTGGCAATGTTGGGAAACTGCACCTGATAGCGGGATGACAGCGTCAGACGCATGAGATCATACACGGCGGTCTGCTTGTAGATTTCGTCCATGTCGTAAATGATGACGAAGGTGCCAATTTCCGCGTCGATCGACAGTTTGCGCAATGTGCTGGCGGTGTTCTCTAAGTGCAAGGCGTCGTTGGTGGCCGTGAGCACCAGGTCGGCGTCGACTCCGGCCATGTCGAGATTGCGCAACTTGTGAGCGCTCTCGGGCAAGAAGTCGGCCACCTTCTTGTAATAGCCGGCCAGCTTGACGAAAAAGGCCGGCGTGCGCTTGCCGCGAGGAGGTATGTGCGGCCGGGGCGTGCGTTTCAGGCGGTCGTAGAGGGCGCGATTGATCTTGCCGATTTCGTTCCAGTAGGCCAGCGTCTTGTCGACGGGACCATGGGTGTGCGTCGGCTTGCGCGGCTTGGGAAGTGAGGCCAACGGTTGCACGCCGCTTTGTGTCGATTCCATCATCTTTTTGACGTGCTCGATGGAGATGGCGAAGTTCAAGTTCTGCCCATCGGTGCGGTTCCAGGTATTCAGGCCGACGACTTCGCCACGACGATTGACGAGCGGGCCGCCGCTGTTCCCGCCGCTGATCGGCGCGGTGGTCTGAATCCATATTGCGTCGAGATCATAATGCTGGTGATCGGTATAGATATCGACGCCGGTCGTGGCCTTGAAATTGTCGCGCAGCTCGGTGCCTTGGCGCACCGCGCTGACGATGCCATTGGTCACCGTGCTTTCTAAACCGCGCGGGGCGCCAAAGGCAAACACTTCCTCGGCTTTCTGCGGTCGATCGGTCGCGGTGCGCAGCGGCTTGAGCGTGCGGCCTTGCGAATTGATGCGCAAGAGCGCCAGGTCTTTGCCCGGTGCGACGACCAGAAAGCCTACAACGTCGGCGGTCGATTTGTCGGCAAAACGCACGGTGGCCTTTTTGGCGCCTTCGATGACGTGATAATTCGTGACGATCGTTCCCTGCTCGTCGTAAACGAAACCGCTCCCCAAGCCATCGCCAACATCGACCACAACCAGCGACGGCTCGATCTGCGACACGAGCTCCATTGCGGAAGCCGGCAACGGTGCGGAAGGCGACGGTGGCACACCTGGCGTCGCTGGAACTGCAGCGGCGCCGAGGACAGCGGGCGAGTTCATGGGCGGCGCAAGCGAATTCGGCGGCATACCGGCGGTCGACGTGCCGACGGCGCCGATGGGTCGCGGCATGGGTGTGGGTGAGGGCTGCGGAACAACCGTCGTGGGAGTGCCGCCAGGCGTCGGGCCGCCGGGGCCAGCCGAGTTCGACGCAAGATTGGCTGTAGGTTCGGCCACGACGGCGCCTGCGAGCACGGCGGTCTGGCCCTCCGGCGCGGCGGTCGGTGGTTGCGTCGCGTTAGCTGCGGGCGGAGTTGGCGAGGCCGACAGGCGAAAGACCACGAACAGGAACACCGGCAAGCAGACGGTGGTCAGCAGCAGAGCGCCGGCGAGCAGCAGTTTGCTGTCGACGGCGAAACCCTGCGACTTTTGCGGCTCGGGCTTTTTTGGCCGCAGAAGCGGATTCGCTGCAAGAGGATCGGTCGGAGGCGTGACCGTGGCGGGCACGACAAAGACATGCTTGCAATGCGGGCAGCGAACTTTCTCGTCGACGAGCGAGAAACGGACAGCGAGACGTTGACTACATCCCGGGCAAACGGCTTGCGAGCTCATCTACGCCCCCAAATTCTGAAATTTAGGAAATAAGATTTTAGATGGTCGGTCAGCTTATCAGGTCGCGGCCTGACGTTCAAGTAGGGGGGTACGCCAAACGCATCTCCGTAGTGAAGTCGCGTTGTACCTGTGCTATTTAGGATGGCATCAGCGAACATGCGTGCGCCGGCCCACTGCGAAACGCCGCTTCCTTGGTCGGCCGGCGCTCGCTTGTCCCTACCTACAGAACGCCCTGGCGAAGGCTTGCCGCAACCAATTGCACGGTCCAATCGTTTAACCGCAGGCGGGTACCCTCTGGGTGCGGCCCGCGCGATTCTGCCACCGCGCGGGCCGTTGGCCCTGCGGTTAAACGATCGAGCCGATTTTCGCGGGGGCGCAAAGAGAGGACAGAGGGCGTTCCATACAGCATTCAATCCGGACTTTCAGCTTTGACCAAAGCAAATCTGAGAGCGTGCCGGATTCCCTTAGCCGTCGATCACGGAATGTGCCAAGGCCGGAGTGCGAGGCTTAAAGAAGCCCTGCAGCAACTGCGGTTGGGCAGCGAAATTGAGGTGCAACCGGCTGCCGATGACCTGGTACTGGCCGACGAGATCGAGCTCGCGTTGCGGGCCGGAAAGATAACTTATCAATGGGCCGACCGGCTCGAGCGTCCAGTGGCCGTTCAGATAACCTCGCAACGAGGCGCCCGCGGGTGCCAACCAGTTTTGTCGTGCCAGAGTCGCTTCGACGGGCATGGGCGTAGCCATCTGCCGATTGAGCCTCGCCATGGCCGGCAAGGCGCCTACCATCGGCGCCATTTCGCCGTCGGATGTTTCCAGCCGCTGGCAGAGATACGCCAGACCGCCGCCCTCGGCATAGACGCGGCGACCCGCCCGGATGTGGTTGCGCAGCGCCAACAACATGCAATGATTGCTCGATAGCGCGTGGGCATACAACTCAGGATGGCCGCACCCCAGGTAGACGACGTCGGCATCGGGCAACACCTCGTCGCGCAAGGGCGAGAAATCCACGACGTTGGCCCCGTGCATCTCCAACAGCTCAAGCGTGTCGGGAAAATAGCAATTGAAGGCGGGGTCGTAGGCGACGGCGACAGTGACGGCCCGTCTTAGCCTTCGCCGCTGCATCGGAAAGACGCTGGCCGCAACCGGAGGCATGTCACGCCGGGATGCCAGACTTTCAATCAGCTCAAGCCGACAGAATTGCTCGAACTGGTCACCCAGCTCGCGGCATAGCTCAATGGGCGGAACCGCCCCGCAAGGAAGACGCGCAATGGCTGCCCGCAGGCGAGGCAGCTCGCCCAGCGCCGCTAGCACCGGCACGTCCCACAACGTTTCGAACGACGTTTGCATACGGAACGCAGCCGACGGCGAAGGCACGCGGTCGAGCAGCAAGCCGTCAATCTGTAGCGGTCGCTCGGGCAACTGGCAGGTATCGAACTGCGACACGTCGAGCACCACAAGTCGCGGCAAGTCGAGCCAATCGCAAAGCGTGTCGAGCGAGCTGGCCTGTGGCGACGAACCATCGGGGCCGGGAAACCGGCCTTCGATCACAGCCAGATCACGGCCTGAACAGCCATGCACGAAAATTTCGCGGCACACGGGCCGGTTCATGAGCCATGTATCGAGATGCCGCGAATTAACGCCTGTAATGGCCAGGGCGCCGTTGCGCGGGCAAAAGCAGCTTCGCGACAGAAAATGCTGAAGCTGCCGGCCACGGCGGCGGAAGGCATCCATCAAGGCCCAGCACATGGGCTGGGTGGAACTATCGTGTTGGATGGTGCCCAGCGCAACACGTGGCAAGCGTAACATGGGGGCCGAAACCTCTCGGTCATGGTCAATGCCAGACGGCAATTGCATTGTTAGAGCCGAAAGTTGGCGAGTCAAGCTGCTTTTTTGGCCGTCCTTTGATATCGCGGCCTAAAACGCCCGCCCGCGCCGCTGGCGGGCCTTGGGGCGAGGGCCGTTGAGATCTTCGCCCGGCGCGGGATCGTCAACGATTTTGGCGGCGGTGAAATGCTTAATTAGCGCGTCGACCTCGACGCCTGGTCCTGCCAGCTTTAATTCGGCGAGGGCCCGGTCAAGCTGGCCAAGACTGCCATATTGGTAGCCGATCAGTAAATGCCCTTCGAAGCGGTCGGGGTGCTGTTCGACAAACCGCTCCAAAGCGCGCAGGTGTACGGCAAACCGCAAAGGTGATCCATAATACCGTTTATAGTTGCCCGCGTATTTTTCCCAGTCGGTCTCCGGTGCAGCGTCGAGCGCCGCCGCGAGCGCTTCGGCCGCAGCCTCGTAGTTCACCAGGCCAAAGTAGCACTGTACCAGGAGCAGCAGGGCATCGCCGTCGTCGGGCTGGGCATCCAGCACACGGTTCAGCCGGTCGATTGCCGCCTCGTAGTCGCCCGACTGGAACAGCGTCAAGGCCGCATTGAAAAGTCTTCGCGGCGAAGCCTCATTCAGCGCCGTTCGCAGACGCGACGGTGCGGGGACCGTTTCCTGGCTGTTGGGCAAGGCAATGCTAGCCGCGGTCGCGTCGTCGGCGTAGACGGGGCGGTACACATAGCCGTTGGCCGAAGTGGCGATGATCTGATGTCCTGTCGGCTGCCGCGCGAGCACGGGGTTGGGCCAGTATCCCCAATACGCGGCTACGGACAACGGATCGAGCGGTCCCGGCCCCGGCGGTGGAGCGATGGCCGTCGTCCCTCGCGGCCCAGCATACAACATCTGGCCAAATTGCGCCTCGGCTGGCTGCGAAAGGAACAGCGGACAGAAGGCGACCAGGAGGCCGGCCACTTGGCGGGCTGAGATTTGCCATGTGCGTAGACGACGCGAACGCGCAGCCGATGTTGACTGTTTCTTCACACGCTGGCAGCCACCGGGCATTCTCGTCGCTCCTGTCTCCTGACAGGGCGCACTATATCACAGAGCTGCGACGGGGGCGATAGTTTGGTGCGTGTGATCAGGCCACCAAGGCGGCGAAGCGGGCTTCGTACCATTTCCAGGTACTTTGCAAGCCTTGTTCCGGTTCGATTCTCGGCCGCCAACCGGTGAGCGCCGTGGTACGCGAGATGTCGGCCAGCCACTCCTTGGGCTCGTCGCGCCGTTGTGGCTCGGCGCCGAACTCGGCCGAAAGAAACCCCCCCGTGCAGACTTGCAGGGCCAGCTCGACCATGCCACGGACGGTTTGCCGCCGCCCGGCGCCGGCGTGCAAGATTTGCCCTTTGGCCGCCGAAGTTTCCGCGGCCCGCTTCAACAGTGCGACGCAGTCATCGACGTGAATGAAATCGCGGGGTTGCCAGCCTTCAGTCACGTGCGGCCGTTCTCCGCGCAGGCAACATTCCATGACGTAGGGAATCAGCCGGGTCGAGGTTTCCCACGGACCATAGGCCGAGAAAATGCGCACCGTCGCCACCGGCCGTCCCTTGCGGGCTTCCGCCTGCACCAACAACGTCGAGGCCGCCTTTGATACGGCGTAGTCGGTGCGCGGCTCCAGCAGATCGCTCTCTCGCATGGCGGCCGTCTTATGGCCGTATTCGGAGGAACTGCCGGTCTGCACCAGCATGTGGTAATCGTAACGCGCCAGGGCTTCGAGCAGGTTGCAAGTGCCCAACACGTTGCTGGCGAGCAACGCGGCGCGGTCGTGTTCGCCGGCCAGTGTGCCTTGCGCGGCGAGATGATAAATCACGTCCGGGCGGCAGGCGTCGACGGCTCGCCGCAAGGCCGTCAGGTCGCGCAGATCGGCTTCGTGAGAAGTGTATTGGCCGTCGAGCCCCACCAGTCGCCAGCGCGACGTTTCTCGCCGCAAAATGATATGCACTTCGTCGCCGTCGGCAATCAATTCACGGGTCAAACACGAGCCGATGAAGCCGCTGGCGCCGGTAATGAGAACTCGCCGTCGGGACATGCCGTCACGCTGCTTTCTGCTTAAAGAGGGCCGGCGCCGCCGAAAGCCGGCATGAGTCATGGGTGCCGCAAAAGGGAAGCGACTTATAGTCGGCGCGATGCGGGCGGTCAAGGCGAGCGGCACGCGAAGGGTGCCGCGAGGAAACCACCTGGCATGAGGCGCAGCGATGCTGCGCTAACAAGCCATCACGTAGGGTGCGACGAGCGAAGCGAGTCCCACCGTTATGGTTTCTCGACCCCGGTAAGCTGATTAAAGTCGGTATCATACGCAGATGGCAGTCGACAACGTCCCCTCTATGCTTTCTATTTTTTAATGCGCTTTTCTCTTCGCCCACGATACAGCCTGCGGTTGCTGCTCGTTGTCGTGACCGCATTTTCGATTTGGCTCGGGCTATACATTGCACGAGTGCGCGAGCAGCGGTCGGTAATCGCGGCTTTAGAAGCAATGAACTTCAAGGTGGAATACAGTTTTGAGACGGACGAGTATGGCGCTTCACTTCCAAAGAGCCACTCGCCGCCCGGCCCTGCCTGGCTCCGCACGTGGCTCGGAGACGATTTCTTTGCAAACGTGACCGCCGTTCATGACCGGAAAAGCAAAGCTACCGACGACGATCTTCGCCTTCTCTTGAAATTGCCTCAGCTTAAATACGTTAGCTTGGTCAATACTGCTGCGGGCGACGAGCTCATTCGAGGTTTGCAACAATCGTTTCCGGCTCTCACGGTGCGGCATCGCAAATTCGCGTTCTTAGGCACCGTGCTGGTGCAATCGAAGACCGTGAACGGCTGCGTCATCGGCGGTGTGGCGAAAGAATCGCCGGCGGAAGCGGCCGGATTGCAAAAGGGCGACGTCGTCCTCGCCGTTGACGACGTCGCCATCAAGCGCGATAGCGACCTGATACTGCAAATCTCTCGGTACTGGCCGGGCGACCGCGTTTGGCTACGTGTTCGACGCGGCGATGCGGTCATCCAAACGATCGCCACCCTAAGGCTCTTCCCCTATTAATGACATACCGCCGCCGTCAGTAACGGCCAGAGTGCTTGCAGCCGTCGCATTCAACGTCCGCCTCTCCAAGCGGTGAGAGGTCATCTCGTTGATTTCGTCCACCGTCGCCCTGCCAAAGGTCCGACCGACCATGTCGAGATAACGCGGATCGCTGAAATAGCGGTCGAAGGCCGCATCGCGGAAGGCGAGCACTTCGTCCGACGAGAGGTGCCGCGTCGCCAAGGGGAGCGTGTCGACGGCGTGCTGCGAGTAGCCCGACCACGATTCGGGCAAAGGCCAACCCGCAGCCACGGCTTGCTCGTAGAGCGGCGAGCCGGGGTAAGCCATCGTCGTATAAAAATTGGCGAACTCGCAGTTCAGCTCCAGCGCCAGGTCGAGCGTCGCCTGCATGCTGTCGTCATCGTCGTCGGGAAGGCCGAAGATGTAATTGCCGATCACGTGGATGCCCGCCGCGCGCACCTTTTCGATCGTCGCGAAAATCTGTTCCTGGTTGAACCGCTTGTCGACTCCGTCGCGCACTTGCTCGCTCGCCGACTCGATGCCGAAGGCCAGCCAGCGAAAGCCCGCCGCCGCCAACTTGTCGAGCAAGGCGTCGTGGACCGTGTCGACCCGCGCATAGGCCCACAGGTTCAAGTCGTATCCGCGCTCGACAAGCAGGTCGCATATCTGCGAGACGTGCCGGCGGTTGAGCACGAACATCTCATCGGCGATCTTGATGTTTCGCACGCCATGCTCGACAACCAGCGAGTCGATTTGCCCGATTACGTGCTCCGGCGACCAGAAACGGTAGCTATTCACGCTCGTCTTGAAGCCGGCCGCTCGTTCGCCCGCCTTGAAGGGCGCCTGAATGCAGCAAAACGAACAGTGGTACGGGCAGCCCAGCGTTGTATAGATCGCCGCGTAGGGCTGCCGGTCTCGACCGCCGAAGCAGTGCCAGTTGTGCGCCCGATAGCGGTGCATGGGCAGCGAACCGGCGGCGATGCCCGGCAATTGATCGTCGAGATCGGCAACCAACGGTGCCGCCGGTGTCGATCGAATTTCATTGCCCTCACGTCGCCATAACCCGCGGACGCGGCCCAGATCAGGCTTCGATTCCTTGAGCGCTTTGGCCAACTCGACGATCGTCAACAGCCCTTCGCCCGACGCAACGAAGTCAGCGGGCTCTTCTGCGAGCGTCCGTTGTGGCAAGGCCGCGACGTGTCCGCCGGTCAGGAGGATCAGTTGTTCTGGCGCAACCTCTTTGATCGCCTGGCACGTCCGCCGCGCGGCGGGCATGATCTGTGTCGAGGCGGAGGGTTGATGACCATAGACCACAACGACCGCCAACCGGGGCTTCAAGGAGTCAACTTCGTCGGCCACTTCCTCCGCCGTAAGCCCTAGAGCTTCGGCGTCGATGATTTCCGCCGCCAGTCCCTGCCGCTGGGCGAATTCGGCCATCAGACCGGCCCAGACCGGGTTTTCGATGGCCGTCAGCCGTTTGCCCAGCGATTGGTAGACCTGCGTTCGGCTAGCCGGATTGATGATGACGAGTTCGAGCATGATTTTGTCGTGATTTCGTGCCGAAGGGTGGGACTTGGCCGGGCGAAATCGGCTTACTGTTCTGTTGGTCGCCTACGCTAGTTTTTGTCCGCCACGACGGGGCTTGCCCCCG
>DASSFG010000143.1:0-23167 GCA_035694685.1 Pirellulales bacterium | reverse complement strand
GGGGACGGCGTGAACGATGCGCCTGCGCTGGCGATTGCCGACGTCGGCATCGCCATGGGCGGCGCCGGCACCGACGTGGCATTGGACGTAGCCGACATCGTGCTCATGAAGGACGATCTCTCCTCGTTGCCCTTCGCGATCTGGATCAGTCGGCGGGCCAAGCGGCGCATCCGTCAGAACATGATTTTCGCGATAGCGGTGATCGGCTTTTTAGTGTTGTGCAGCTTTATGAACCTGCCGCTGTGGCTAGGCGTGGTTGGCCATGAAGGCAGCACACTGCTGGTCGTGCTCAATGGATTGCGGCTGCTTGTCGAAAAGCCGCAAGGTGCGTGAGGCGGTTGGACGATTAACGACCGCCGCGAAGGCGCTGGGCCGGAACTGAGCCCTGATATGTCGACGGCCTGGTGGGATAAAATGGCCGGTCATGAACGTGCAATTCATAAAGTCGGCTTCGGTGCTGATTGAAGCTAACGGCGTCCGGATCCTTACCGACCCTTGGCTCGTAGACGGCGAATATTTCGGTTCATGGGCACACTATCCGCCTTGCGATTTCGACCCGGCCGCCTATGCCGACATCGATTTTATCTATATTAGCCACATTCATCCGGACCATCTCAGCCGCAAGACGCTGGCGCTGCTTCCTCGACACGTGCCGGTGCTGATCCATGCTTACGCCGCGCCGTTCCTGCGAACGAATATCGAAGCGCTCGGTTTCCGTGCGGTCGAGCTACCGCACAATCGGCGCACACATCTGAAAAACGACGTTTACCTCAATATCCTGGCGGCCGATAATTGCGACCCCGCCGTGTGCGGCAGGTTTTTCGGCTGCCCACAAGTTGAAAAGACGTTCCGCTCAACTCAGATTGACACCCTGTCAGTCGTGGATGACGGCCGACACGTTGTGGTGAACGTGAATGATTGCCCGTTCGAGCTGGCGCGCGACAGCCTCACCTTGGTCCGCCAACAGTACGCCCGCATCGACTTGCTGCTGACTGGTTACTCGGGAGCCGGACCTTACCCCCAATGCTTTCCAAAGTTGTCGCCCGGCGAGCGCGATCGCGCGGCGACGGAAAAGAAGCTGCAGTTTCTCCGTCAGGCTGAAGCCTTTGTAAGTGCAACGCGGCCGCGCTACTATCTGCCATTCGCCGGCACCTACACGCTGGCCGGCAAGCTGGCTAAATTGAACGCCTATCGTGGCGTGCCGGAACTGGACGTAGCCGTTCAGACCGAAAGCTTAGTCTGGACAAAGCAATAGACTTTCGTTGCCTTCCCCCATCAGTGTTGCAGCCGCAGGTCGGCGCCGCACTGTTTGCACCAGATGGCGGCGACATGGTGCTCGTACTCAAAGCCGCACTTCGCGCAGGTCAGCATCAAGCGGCGGTTCACCTCTCCGCTGTCGCTAAAGTAGGTGCGGCAGTGGGGGCAGATATCGTAGGCTGCTCGCACCTCGCGTCGGCATTTGGGGCAAATCTTCATGCCGCGGTTCAGCGGCGAGAGTCCGCGCAGGCTCGTGCCCGACGACGATCCGGCGTCGACCGTGCCGTCGCGGTGCTTGGCATCTTGATGGACCGGCAAGGCGTCGTCGTCCAGCGCGGGCGGCGGACCGAGAAAATCGACGATGGCATCCTCGGTCAACTTGCCGACGGGCACCGGCACCAGCACGCGCACCTGACATTTCGGGCAAAGCCCGGTCAGGCCCGCATACTTGTCCTTGACATTTAACTCGTGACCGTTGGGGCACGTAAAACGAATCGACATGAGGCCCTCCCGCTGCTGCGAGAATCAACACCCCGTGGTGCAGGTCGAAAAGCCTCTTCTGCCTGGACCAGACCGTCTGTCTGTCCCGTTCCGGTCAGGCGGTCCGTCGCCTCATTCTTCGTGTTCGCGCTAGGCCGCCAACAGGCGCTCGTCAAAGCGCTTCCGCAGGGCGGCTGCGTGCTGCGACTAAATCGTTCCCAAATCTAGTTGTCGCACATGCCTAATAAGTTACCATCAACGACGCTGGAATGGAACGAAGAAATTTGGGGCGATGGTTGACATCCCCCAAAGGGGTCGGACGCTAGGTGGGCCTGGCAAGCTTGCATCGCGGCGAATCTACGCCACAATCAAGACACCATCAGGAACCACACCATGAAACTTTGCGCACGGTTCAGCCAGCAGCGGCCCCGCCGCTGGAACGTCGAGCGGCTCGAAGGCCGAGACCTGCTGACTGCTTTGTCGCTGACTTCCGTCAGTGAGACGAGCCCTACGACGCTCAAGCTCGATTACACCATCACGGGCGGCGCACTGCCGGCCCCCGTCGAGGTGGGCGTTTATCGCTCGACGGACGGTGCATTCACGGCTGCCGCTCTGCGCGGCTCCGACGAAACCATCGCCGACGTCACTCTCACTGGAAATGACGACGGCGGCGCCAGCGCCTTAGCCGCCGGCAGTCATACCACCACGATCACGCTGCCGACCGCGCTCGGCATCGACGCCGAGCATCCATTCGTCTATGCGGTGGTCGATCCGGCCAGCCAGGAGTTGCCGAGCCAGGGACTGGCCGGCCGCTCCGATTTCTTCCACAAGTACGTGCTGGGCGTGGTCACCCACGGCTACCTGTTCTCACTCGTTCCAGGCGCCTCGACCATGCCGGCCTGGGTGCCTGAAATGGCAAACGACCTGGAACAGGTCGACCACTATCAGAAAGCGATCCCGTTCGACTGGGCCGCGCTGAGCAGCCTCGCCCAGCCGGGCGAAACGGCCGTCGCCCGCGGGCTGATGGCCACCGCCATCGACAAGGCCGTCGCTCAACTGGCTACCGAGCCGACCGACGTGGTCGATCTTCACCTCATCGGGTTCAGCCGCGGCGGGGTGGTCGTCAGCCAGGCCCTTCAAGACCTGCTCGATTCGTCCGGCCAGGCACCCGCCGCGCTGCTGGCGGGATACGAAAAGGTCACCCTGCTCGATCCCCATCCGGCGCAGCCCACGCTCGATGCGCCCAACGGTCAACCTATTGCGCAGTGGTATAGCCCTGCCAGCACTCCTTTGCTTAGCGCTTTCGCCGTTCACGAGCTTGATGCCTTTCAGGCGGCGGCCGACGATCCGCCCGTCGTGATCCCTTCATGCGTGAACAAAGTGGAGGTTTACTACCAGCACACGGCCAGTTCTCAGCTTAGTGTCACGCAGGACTCCCCTGACGAACCGCTCTTGTTCAATCTTTGGGGCCAGGTGCCGGTCGATGCGCCCAACGCCAGCTACTACGATCTCACCGGGCCGGGCCTCGGACACGAGGAGACGCACGCCTGGTACTTGAACAACGTCGTATTGACCGGCGCCCTGGATGCGGGTGGGCCGAATCCGGGCGTTCACGTTTCGCCTGGCAACGCGAATGCCGCCTACGTCGAGCAGGTGTTTCAGGACGTGCTCGGTCGGCCAGCCGACTCTGGTGGGCTGACCTGGTGGGTCAGCCAACTCGACGCCGGCGCGCCTCGCGCCAGCGTCGCCACGGCCATCGACCACACGAGCGAGTACTTCGCGACCGACGTGATCGTGCCCGGCTATGAGAAGTTTTTGGGACGTTCGCCTGACTCTTCGGGGCTGTCCGTTTGGACCGGCGCGCTCGCAGCGGGCATGACCGACGTGCAGTTCGAGGCCCAGCTTGCGGCCTCCCCCGAGTATTACGCGCGGGCCGGCGGCAACAACACCGCCTGGATCGACGCGCTCTACGCGGCGTTTCTCGGCCGGCCCGCCGACACGCAAGGCGTATCTTACTGGGTCGATCAACTCTCCGCGGGCAAGACACGCGCCAACGTAGCCGATGCCCTCGCCGCGAGCCACGAGGGACTGAGCCAGCAAGTGGTTGACGACTACGAACGTTACCTCGATCGCTCCGCCGACCCCGCGGGCCTGGCCTATTGGGTCGGGCAGTTGCAGTTCGGCAAAACCAACGAAGACGTGCTGACCAGCTTCATCGCCTCCAGTGAGTATTTCCAGCAGCATACCGGTCAAAGCGGCTAGTGCTTTGTCAGGGGGGATAAAAACTGGGGCGGACGTTTCTGTAGGGAACGCACTCCGTGGCGTTCCGTGAATCACCAATTGACGGTCGATCGGTGCGCGATGGAACGCCACGGAGTGCGTTCCCTACAGACGCCAACCCGAACATTTGCCTTTGACAAAGCCTGGCCCAGTGCTTGCCGTTCGCTCCCCCCCGGCAACAATTCAAATGTGCCGGATCTCCTGACGCTTACCGAACGCGGACTCTACTCGCCCCACGGCGATTTTTACATCGACCCCTGGCTACCGGTGGCACGGGCCGTCATCACCCACGCACACAGCGATCATGCCCGGCCCGGCTCGCAGTCCTATTTGACGGCTGCGGCAGGGGCCGAACTGCTGCGTGAGCGTGTGGGCGAAGACGTCCCAATTGAAGGCCTGGCATATCGGCAAGCGATCGACGTGAACGGCGTCCGCGTATCGTTGCATCCCGCCGGGCACGTGCTGGGATCGGCACAGGTGCGGCTGGAACATGCCGGCCAGGTCTGGGTCGTCAGCGGAGATTACAAGACGACAAGCGACCCGACATGCGAGCCAATGGAACCGTTGCGTTGCCATACGCTGGTGACAGAATCAACGTTTGGCCTGCCGATATTTCGTTGGCGACCGAACGACGAACTGTTTGCTGAAATCAAGGAGTGGTGGCAAACGAGTCAGGAGCGCGGCCGAACGTGCGTGCTCTATTGTTATGCGCTCGGCAAGGCGCAGCGCGTCATGGCCGGCCTGGATGCGACCATCGGCCCGATTCTGGTACACGGCGCAGTCGACCGTTTCTTGGGCGCCTACGAGCGGCAGGGCGTGCGACTACCGGCAAGCGAGCGGGCGACCGATGAAAACGCTCGTGCCAGTCGCGGCCGGGCAATGGTCATCGCGCCGCCATCGGCGGCGAATTCGCCGTGGCTGCGCAAGTTCGGGCCGGTCTCGACGGGAATCGCCTCAGGCTGGATGCAGATTCGCGGCACGCGCCGCCGCAAGGCGGTCGACCGCGGCTTTCCGCTTTCGGACCATGCCGATTGGGACGGCCTGCAGAGCGTCGTTCGCGCTTCGGGCGCGGAGCAAATTTGGGTTACGCACGGCTACAGCGGCGCGATGGTCCGTTGGTTGCAGGAGCAAGGCACCGCCGCCCGTGCGATTGAAACTCGTTTTGAAGGCGAGCTTGACCAGTAGGTCAGGCTTTCCAGCCTGACAGACATCAGGCTGGAAAGCCTGACCTACAAAAGTTGCCCCACGGCAAGGGAAAGCGGCAGAAAATCGCCGCGCTCTAGAGAAATGAAGCACTTCACCGCCCTGTACTATGCGCTGGATGCGACGACACGCACGGCGGAGAAAGTACGGGCGTTGGAAGGTTACTTCGCGTCGGCGGCGCCCGAGGATGCGGCGTGGGCGCTGTACTTTCTGACGGGGCGAAAGGTCAAACGGGCGATCAACACCCGGTTGCTGCGGGAGTGGGTCGCCGCCAAAGCGCGGTTGCCGCTGTGGCTAGTCGAAGAGTCGTACGACACGGTCGGCGACCTGGCCGAGACCTTGGCGCTGCTCTTGCCTGAACCGCGCGCCGTTGCGGATTGGCCGCTGCACCGGCTTGTCGCCGAGCGCATCGCGAGTTTGCCCGAGCTTTCGCCCGAGCGACAACGGGCGATTGTCATCGACACCTGGCGTTCGCTCGATGCGCCCCAGCGGCTGGTGTGGCACAAGTTGATTACCGGAGAATTTCGCGTTGGAGTCGCCGCGACCTTGGTCTCGCGGGCGCTGGCCAAAGTCGCCCAGGTGGCACCGCCGATCATGGCCCATCGCCTGATGGGCGACTGGCAGCCTACCGCGGAAGGTTTTCGCAGGTTGCTCGAGGGCGACGGCGGGCAGCCCAACGTCGGCCGTCCCTATCCATTCTTCCTGGCGCACCCGCTGCAGGCTCCGCTGGATTCACTGGGCGATCGTGCCGATTGGCAGGTCGAATGGAAATGGGACGGCATTCGGGCACAACTCATTCGGCGGCAGAGCGAAACATTGATCTGGTCACGCGGCGAAGAGCTCGTGACGGATCGTTATCCGGAGATCGTCGACGTCGCCACGAAACTGCCCGATGGCATCGTGCTCGACGGCGAAATCCTGGCCTGGCAAGGGGACCGGCCTCTACCGTTCGCCGTGCTGCAACGCCGCATTGGCCGCAAGCGCGTCGACCGGCGGCTGAAGACCGCGGCGCCGGTCGCCTTCATGGCGTTCGATCTGCTGGAACTGAACGGGCAAGACCGCCGCGACGAGCCGCTCGACAGGCGACGCGAACTGCTGGAGCAGCTCGTTGCCCCGTTGGCCGATCGCACGGCCCTGCGATTGTCGCCCCTTGTCGACGCTGAAAGCTGGCCGGAGCTGGAACGGCTGCGCGAGCAGTCGCGCGCGAATGCGGTAGAAGGTTTCATGCTCAAGCGGCGAACGAGCGGCTATGGCGTCGGCCGCCCGCGTGGCGACTGGTGGAAATGGAAAATTGCGCCATTGGCGATCGATGCCGTGTTGATTTACGCTCAGCGCGGCAACGGCCGCCGCGCCAGTCTCTATAGCGATTACACGTTCGGTGTGTGGGAGGCCGGCGAATTGGTGCCCGTGGCCAAGGCTTACTCGGGACTGACCGACGAAGAGATTCAGCAAGTCGATCGCTTCGTACGGCAGAACACGCTGGCAAAACACGGGCCGGTGCGCGTCGTCAAGCCTGAGCTGGTGTTTGAGCTGCACTTCGACCGCGTGCAAATCTCGAAACGGCACAAGTCGGGCGTGGCCGTCCGTTTCCCGCGCATGGCCCGCTGGCGGCACGACAAACCAGCCGCCGAAGCCGATTCATTAGACGCGGTTCGCCGTCTCGCTGAGCCGATCCACCAAGCGGCCGACGAGCGGATGCTGTTCTGACGGTAGTGTCTTAATGTTGAGTTGGCAGGGGAGCGGCGCTCTGGAAGCCCGAATCGCTAGTTTTGATGTTGCGCATTTCGATCTCCGCCGCGGAGCGGCGCGCGGAATGTAGCCGTGGGCGAAGCCCGCGGTACGGTGTGACGTGCGTTGGCGAAGCCGCGGAGCGGCGGCGGAGGGACGACGGGTGGCATTACGTCGCCGCTCCGCGGCTTCATTGGATTTTGCCACATTTTCCGCGGGTTTGCACCCACGGCTACACTCCTTTGCCGCTCCGCGGCAGCCAAAAGCGCAACATCAAAACTAACGCTTCGGGCTTCGCGTGACACCAACTCAAAATTAAAACACTAGCGTTCCGACGCAGCCTGACCGTTGCTTCCGTCAGTTTTTTCCTGCGCCTGCTTCAGCTTAATGCCCAGGTTGAGCATTTGGACCGCGAGGTCGTGGCTGCGACGGCCGATCAGCTCACTTGAGCTACGATCGGCCCAATCTGACAGCAAACATCCGGTCAGGGCCGCGGCGAGGTCGTGTTCGTCGTTGCAATCGTCGAGCCGCCCGTCCGCTTCGAGCACGGCGGCCATCGTGTGTGGCCACAGATCCACGACCACTTCGCCTTCGCCGTCGAGACAGCGGACCGTGATTGGCGTCGTCATATCGAGGGCCAGAAACGGTGCCAGGAAGTCCGGCAACGTTGGTCGCTTTGCCGTGAACAGGATGCAGGCTTGAAGGGCATTCATTTCTGTCACGATGGCGCGGCAACGGCGAGGCGTCAAGTGCCCTGCGATTTTGTCTGCGTGCCAGTTGGCGGTATACTAAGGTTTGAGGGCTGAAAAGGAGCACGCATGCCAAAGCCAGCCAGTAAACCCGGCATTCATCGGGCGATCGAGCGCGTCGCTGAGCGGATCGTCAGACGATTTCGACCTGAAAAGATCATTCTCTTCGGTTCCGGGGCAAGGGATGACGTAACCTGGGAAAGCGACATCGATTTGCTTGTCGTAATGGATTTTGAAGGACCGAAGCTCGACAAAATGGTCGAGCTTCGCGGCGTGCTGACCGGCATCGAGGTTCCAACGGACATCCTGGTCACAACGCCCGCTGACTTCGCCTGGCGGAAGGACGTGGTCGGCACGATTGAATGGCCGGCATTTCACGAGGGCAGACTTCTCTATGCCCGCTCCTAAGAATCCTCAGGTCGCGATCCTGCGGGAATGATGGCGAGCGACTTGCTGCATTAGGCGGCTTTGGCCTCGATAGCTTATTTATGCGCCGGTCTCGTCGTTGCACGCGCATGGACCGGTTGGCGCACATCCGCTTTCCGGAACGTGGCCATTGCTTCTATAAGAATTCCACCCGGCGCCGTCGTGCAGCGACGCTTCATCGAGTCGGCGACCTCCCGATTTGTGGAATTCGCTTGCTGTCGTTGCCGAGCGCGGTATGATGCCGGAATTGGCTCAAGCTTTTCCCATTGTCGTTGAGGCGCGCCGATGAGCGACGACGGCCTGGTCCCATTGCCGCTGAACGCATTCCAGCCAGTCCTTCCATCTATCGCCGCTCCGCATTCGCTGCGCGTGACGATTTGCTTTGCGCATGGTGATGCGCCTGTTGCGTATAAGAATCTTCCGGGCGACCCGATTCGCTTCGTCATCAGGCCATTGCCACCGGAGGACAACCGACCAGAGTGGGCCGTGCCTGGCATCTGCGGGGCACTTGCAACGCTTTGGATACTCAAGGGTTATGGCCGAGCCACGTCACGTCACTTTTGCGACCTGCTCTTCCTGCATCCCTATTGGTACATGGTTTTTGTAGCCGCCGCCCGCGTTGCGATGCGCACCGGCCATGCGCCCGCGGACTCGCAGGAAGCCATTGTCGACATGGCGTATTTACTCGCTCAGGCGAAAACGAGCGAGATGGACTGGCGAGCCGAACTCGACACATGCCGCGGCCGTGTTGGCGCGAGGCTGCGTCGTTTGGCGTTGGACTGTTGCCGAGAAGCGAAGCGCCAAAACCGCAAGGCAGAGGATTTGAAAAGTCGATCGAAACGGTTCAAACGCGAAATGATTTCCGACGAGCAACTTCGTGAGCATCCTGACCCCCCCGCGGCCGTCGACCGGTCGGAGCTGCTGGCGGCCACACGGCAGGCCATTGCCTCGCTCCCCGAGGCCGAACGGTACGTCTTGGAACACCACACAATGGGTCGGGAAACCTTATCGGCAGTTGCCGCCGCCCTCGGTATCAGCGTTGGACAGACTCGAGTCCTTGAGCACCGAGCGATTCGGGGGGCGCGACGAGAGCTGGCCTTAAAGGGCTGGTTGATGTCGGAGTTTGCCTGACATAGCAGCAGCTATCGCGGGTCGTGCATGGAACGCGTGTACGACATCATCTGCGACCTGACTAGTCACGCATCTTTGCCAAACCACCTGAATTGACAACCGCAGGCTTGGCTTGTCGACCTACCGAAAAAAATGGGAGGATCGGCAAGAATTTCCAGCAGATTGGGCAATCTCGATGCCCTTTACTTATAGCTGGATCGCTTCGACGCCGGCAGCGGAGCTTGGCCCCCTTGGGGGACCACGCCCGCTAGCGACCTTTCCTCGGGAATCTGGAATCGGCCCTGTACCATGACCACTTTTCCAATGACTTCCGGCTGCACCATAGCGGATTTCGACCCTTCGGTCGTTGCGGACGAGCTGCTCGCGTCGCTCGACATCGCGGCGGTGAATTTGGCGTGTGCCAAGGGGTTGCCCGGCGCGGAGGCCCTGGATATTCCCGCTTGTTTGGCCAAGATCGACGAGTGGTCGGAAAAGGTCCGTGAGGCGACGAGCCGCAATTTCGATAAGTTCAAGGACGAACCGCGTCTCTTTGGCGGTTCCCTTGGCAAGTTCTACATGACGGTGCTCTGCACCACGCTCGAGCGCGAGTGCGGCGTGCAGTACAATCCCGCAAGGGCAAACGATCCGGGCGACGCCAGGAATGCAGGCGATCGCTTCATCCACGGGATTACGCACGGCGCCGGTGGCACGTGTGCGAGCCTGCCGGTGCTGTACGCCGCCGTTGGTCGCCGGCTCGGGTATCCGCTCAGGATCGTGCAGGGCGCAAGGCACCTCTTCTTGCGCTGGGACGAGAGCGACGTAGAATCGCCGCTCGCGCGCGACCGATTTAACATCGAAGCGACCGCCCGCGGCTTTGTTTCACATCCAGATCGTTTTTACGAACAATGGCCGTTCCCGCATCCCGATCCCGACGTCGATCCTCGCTACTACTTGCGATCGCTCACGCCGCGCGAGGAGCTCGCGATTTTCCTCTGCATTCGTTCGATCGTGTTGATGGACAACGGCAAATTCGTGGAAGCCATCCAACCGGCGGCCTGGGCGCGGCAGTTGGCCCCCGACGACTACTCGATCAAGGTACACCTCGAAATGACGATGCTCCTGGCCCTGGGCATCCTCGATGAGAAACCGGCCTGGATGGATGCGCATCCCGTCATCCGCCCGGACGGCGTAGCGTGGAGCCGATACTGGTGGCCGCGGCCGATGGAGAACCGCGAGCTGTTGCCGGCGGCGCGGTTGCCGCGCCACATCCTGGCTCGCATTCTCCCGCCGGACAGCCCGCAAATGGAATTCGGCGACATGGCAGACCCCCTCTATGAGCGCGCGAGCCAGTACGCTGACGAGGAGTTTATCGCGCACGTGCATCAGACCGCGATCGCCGAACAGAGCACCGCCGAAGCCCTGTTTCACAACGCCCTCGTTCGTGCTCGACAAAGGGCGATGATCGAGGAGACGTCGCGATTGAATCAATTGGACCTCGCTCGCCAGCAAGCCGTCTGGCGCGAAATGTCTCAGGCGAAGCCGCGACCGGGCGCGCAAGGGCCGCACGCGCAACCCTGGGTCGATCCAACGGTGACGCCAGGTTGTACGTTTCCCCCGCAGCCTTGGCAACCAACGCCAAACGGTGGGCGCGCCGCCATGATGGCGCCAGCCATGATGGGGCCGGCAGGACTTGATCCATTCGGGATGCCTCGATTCGGGCCTGCCGGGCCGTCGAATCCGGGCATTCCAGCAATTCCGCCGGCGCCCCCGTCGTCGGCGGCGCACGATCTTATGTTGTTCGCGGCAACGCGGCGCCCAAATTCCGGCGGCGGCAGTACAGTTTCTCACCAGCAGCGACTCGGTTAACGAAACAGTCAGAAAGGAACAACCCATGCGATACGATGGATCACCGGGAATGATGCTCGACCTCGTTCCAGCATCTCCAGACGGCGTTGATGTAGAGTGGCTACACCCGTATACGGACGCGCAACCGTACGTTTACGCGAAAAACAATCCGGTCGTGTTCACCGATCTCAGCGGGTTAGCTCCCCGCAGACGGAAACCGAAACCAGCGCCGCCGGTGCCCCCACCACCCCTTCTATGTGCGCTCCAAATCTGCTGCGTGTCGACCCGGATTCGATGTAAGAACGGGCCCGAGGGTGTATTTGGTAACACAGCGTGTCACTGCTTCGTTCGGTTGACAGGTGACTCAATGGTCGTTGCCGATTTTCACGGTGGCTGGGGCTTGCCGGCGGCGTATTGTTGCGGTGACGTGGTGTTGACCTGTGATCGCACCTTACTGCAGGGCCAAATCAATGCGTTGCCGGGTGCGACTGCCGACGATTGCATAACTTTGGCATTGGGCAACTGCTCGACACTTAAGGAGTGCCTCGATCAACAAATCAACTTGTGTAACAACCGGAATCCACCGCGATGCTACGGGTATTGTACCAGCCCCAATTCCAATACCGTCGCATACGAACTACTTGCGGCGTGCATGACACGTCGCCCTCCCACGCCAGGGGATTTCGCGCCCCCAGCATGCAATACGCAGCCGCCCGCGCCAGGCTTCGGACCGTTCAAAGATTAAGATGCGATCGGCCTGGTCCGGACATACCCCAGGTCGTTGGGTCGGAGCGGGACGACCGCGATGGGCAAACTTCAGCGGTCGTTGGGCGGTACTACGGGAGCCGTCTTGCATGAGCGCTTTGGGCAAGCGATAAACAATGGTTGATTCGGAAGCTCCAGCAACTGCACCCATGCCCGACAGACTCCAGTTTTCGATCCGCTCAATGCTCTCACTCACTGCGGTCTTCGCAGTTTTGCTGGCGGTGTTCCTTTGGAAGCCTGCTGCGGCGTCGATCTTGGCAAGGTTCATTGTCGGGTATCTCTTAATGTCGCTGGCCATCAGCGCAATTCACATCACCGCGGGCGTCGCCAGGGCATTCTGGATCGGCGTTACCGCTCCGTTGGTGATGTCCGCGATCTGGCTTTCGCTGATCGGGCATCAAACATACTGGGGCTGGAATGGCCTATACAAGGAATACACGGAATGCACGGCAGCCGAAATGGACCCCGTGTGGCGAACCTTTGCAAACGAGCTGAACGTGGTCCCAATTTCTTGCTGCCTAGCTCTCATCAACGGCCTTGTGTGCGCTTTGGTATATCGACTGATTGGGCCGCAGCGCGGCCCTGAGTCCATCCCTTCGTCCCACATTCCGTCGTTATGGGTTTTTCTGGCTCGCCATCGCGCTCGTGGCGATTTCGTTTTTCCTGGGTGGGATGATGTTCGATCGCTGGCGCGCTGCTCTCGAATGATCTGATGATGAGCCTGCCAATACATCGGTGTTGGGGTCGAACGACGACGCGATCCACGGGTGACGTTTCATCTATGGCAGCCGTCGTGTATGAGTGCTTTGGAAGGGGTATTGATGGCTGATCGGGACGATCCGGCAACTGCGCCCATTCACTACAGACTCCCGTTTTCGATCCGCTCAGCGCTTTTACTCACTGCGCTATTCGCGTCATTGCTGGCGGTGTTCCTTTGGACGCCTTCTGCCACGTCGATCTTGGCAAGATTCGTCGTTGGGTTTCTCTTAATGTCGCTTGCCATCATCGCAATTGACATCACCGTGGGCGTTGCTAAGGTATTCTGGATGGGCGTTGCCGCTCCGCTGGCGATGTCGGCGATCTGGATTTCCCTGGTTGGGCATCAAGTGCCAATAATGCACCGGGGATGGCATATCGAAATGGATGCGTTCTGGCAGTCCTTTGCAAACGCGCTGAGCGGGATCCCTATCTCTTCCTGCCTGGCGCTCATCAACGGTCGTTTATGCGCTTTGGTATATCGACTGCTTCGGCCGCGGCGGAACTCCGAGCCCATCCCTCGTCTCACATTCCGTCTTGATGGGTTCCTCTGGCTCACCGTCGCGCTCGTGGCGATTGCGTTTTTCCTGGGCGGGATGACGTTCGATCGCTGGCGCACTGCTCTCGAATCAAACGATGAGCCTGCCAATACGCCGGCGTTCGGATCGAACGAGGACGACGCACTCAAAGAGCCCGAAGAGGCAGAAGACGCAGCAATTCCCGCTCGCGCTAAAACCCCGGTAAAGAAAGATTTACGACAAAGTTGGATTGGTGAATGACCACGTCCACCCCGTCGATCACCTCATCGAGAACGAAGGGCTGTTCGCAGTGCCGCCGCACCGCCAGGCATTCTTCGTAACTTACGCAAGTCTGCTCGATATACACGTCGATGTCGCGCACTGCCCGCACGACAAGCAGTGCGTCGTGCGCCAGCCAGCCGGTGTTGGCGTCGGCAACCAGCCGGTTGCGCGGTTGCAACTGGGCGGCGACGGTGCGGATGCGCTCGATATCCACGTCCGGATCGCCGCCCACCTTAAGTTGAAAACGCCGATACCCTTCACTGCGACACTTGGCGACCTTTGGCGGCCATTTCGTCGGCCGACTCCTGAGAGGTGGCCCGATAAAGCGCGAAGCCGTCGCGCATGGCAATCTCGTAACAAGAGCGAAAGCTGTCCATTCTTGTGCGGCTGGGTTGATTGGCACAGATTCTGCACTGATTTCGGCCGGCAAGTTTAAGAGACGAACGGAGCGGAATCATGCGATATCCAATGAACACTTTAAACGTACTGATCATCGCGGGTTGCGCACTTTGGACCGGCTTGGCGACGGCAGCGGAGCCATCGGTGCCGGCAGAGGGACGCAGTGCAAAAACGCGCGATGCGCGTCCGCCAACCGATGATATTTCCACCCGTCGCGCTGCCGCGTATGGACGGGCAGTGATTTATCGCGCCGGCGAAATGCCGCGACCCCAGCCGCTGGAACAGGCCACGGAAAAACCGCCTGCTCGCAAGTCGAGCCGGCCGACACATTATCTGAACACGACCTTGCCGGTGATCATTCAAGGGGCGCCGCAGCGCATGGCGCTCGAACGGCATTTTGCGACCGGTTGAGCGATTTCAACCAATTGACGGGCAGCGGCGTTCGATCACTTGCCGATGCAGTAAAGATTGCGGTCGGTGCGCAGAAAGATGTCTCCGTCGCTGACCGCAGGCGAAGCGTTGGTGCGGCTGTCGTCGTCGGCAAACACGTTGTGTGCCACGAGCTCGAACTTCGGCTTGGCGGCAACGACGTAGGTGCCGTTGTGCTGCGAGACAAAGTAGAGGTTGCCGCCGGCCAGCACGCCCGATGACCAGAACCGGTCGGGCCTCGGTTCCAGCCGCTCTTGATAAACGGTCTCTCCGTCGGCTGCGTTCTGACAGCAGACGAAACCGCCGCTATCGTGCGCCCAATACAGGTGACCTTGGTGGTAGACCGGCGACGACACGTTGGAGCCTTTCTCTTTGCGCCACAGCGTGTGGCTGCTCGTTACGTCGCCACGGCCGCCGATGCGCACCGCCAGTGAAGTGTGACCGCCGCCGATGGCGTAAACCACGTCGTCATGCGCCACCACGCTGGGGCAAACGTAGCGATGGATGCCGTCCGCGTTCCACAAACTGTCGCCGGTGTTTGGATCTAAGCCCAGTAGCCGGCCTTCGATGCTCACGACCAGTTCCTTGGGCTTGTCGATCGGAACCAAAAGCGGCGTATTCCACGAGGAACGAATGCCGTCGGCCTTCCACATTTCGTTCCCCGTCAGCTTATCGAGGGCTACAAGCCGACCGCTCTCGACGCTGGCGTTGATGATCAATAGCTTGCCGAACAGCACGGGCGACGTGCCCGAACCCCAGCCATGCGTGCCCTCGCCGACGCTGGTGTGCCATACGTCGTGGCCGTCGAGATCGAAGCAATAGACGCCCGTTTTGCCGAAGAAAACATACAGCCGCTCGCCGTCAGTCACCGGCGTGCTGGCGGCATAGCCATGATAAGAGCCCTCGCCTTGATACTGGTGCTCGGGTAATTTTGGCTCGAACTGTTTGCTCCATACGAGCTGGCCGTTCTTGCGGTCGAAGCACTGCAAGTGGCGGCGGAGGTTCGTTTGATCGCCGCTGTTCGGTTCCAGTCCGTAGCCGGTGTAGCTGGTGACGTAGACGCGTCCCTTGGCCACCATTGGGCTCGACGCGCCGGGCCCCGGCAATGGCACCTTCCAAGCCACGTTTTCGCTCGACGACCATTTCGTCGGCGGCGCCTTTTGCTCGGGGCTGACCCCTAGGCCATCTGGCCCGCGGAACTGCGGCCAATCGGCGGCGTGAGCGGTGGTGGCGACTAGGCTAAGAACGGAGTAGCAGATGATGCGGCGCATGTTGATTTAGGGATTAGATTAGGGATTAGATTAGGGATTAGGGATTAGGGATTAGGGATTAGGGATTAGGGATTACTAGTTGGCAACGGCCTGAAAGACACGGCCGACTCGTCGCAAGAATGGGAGGTCGTCGTTCTCGGCTCGGCGTGCGATTTCGTCAAGCCAGCGAATCGTTGCCGGCTCGATGCACGCTTCCGTTGGAGCCTCGGCCGGATAGACAACTTCAATTTCAACTTCGACGGCGTATTGGCCGCGCTGAACCCAGCGTTTGCGCTTCTCACGTCGCTCTGCCATCTACGTCTGCAATATGCCCGTCACCACGTTCCCAGGCTGGCCGTCGAGCAGGCTTTCTTGCCGGCCGTTGCGGCGATAGACAAGTCGAGCAGGGTCGAGCCCGAAGAGCTGCAAAAGCGTGGCGTGATAGTCGTAGTGATTCACGACGTCGCGCACGGCGCGATGGCCAAACTCGTCGGTCTCGCCGTACGTTCCGCCGCGGCGGAAGCCGCCGCCCGCCACCCACATGCTGAAACCGTAGGTATTATGGTCGCGGCCGACCGAGGCGGGACCGGCGTCGTTCTGAATCACGGGCAAGCGGCCCATTTCGCCGCCCCAATGCACGATGGTCGTGTCGAGCAGCCCGCGCTGCTTGAGATCAGCCACTAACGCCGCCGCCGGCTTGTCGGTCTTTTTGCACGCTGCGGGCAAGGCTGTGCGGATTGCCCCGTGATGGTCCCAGAACTGGTTGCGCGTGAAGACTTGCACGAAGCGTACGCCGCGCTCCACCAGTCGCCGCGCGATCAAGCAACGCGCGCCGTACTCCTGCGTGGCGGGATCGTCAAGCCCGTACATGCGATGCGTGGCCTGCGTTTCCTGGTTGATGTCCAGCGCGTCGGCGGCCTCGGTTTGCATCCGTGCGGCCAGCTCGTAGTTGGCAATGCGGGCCGACAGGTCGCTTTCGCCCGGCCGCTCCTCAAAGTGGCGGCGATTGAGCTGTTGCAAGTAGTCGAGATAATTTCGCTGTACCTGCCCACGTAATTCGGGAGTCGGCTCCAAGTTCAAAATCCGCGGCTCGCGTGGCCGCACGACCGTGCCTTGAAAGAGCGATGGCAGCCAACCATTGGACCAGTTCAGCACGCCCTCGACCGGCAGGCCTTGCGGGTCGGTCATGGCCACGTAGGCCGGCAAGTTCTGCGATTGGGTGCCTAGCCCATAGGTGAGCCAGCTCCCCAACGAAGGCCGCCCGGCCTGAATCCGGCCGTTGTTCAAGGCGTGGATCGCCTGGCCATGATTGTTGACGCCGCTGTGCATCGAGCGGATGACGACAATGTCGTCAACCACCTTCGCCAGCTCAGGCAGCAGTTCGGACACGTCGGTGCCGCAGTCGCCATGTTTGGCAAACTTCCAGGGGCTGCCGAGTATTTTCGAGCTGGCCTGCGCGGCGTTATCGTATTTGATGTCGCCCGGAAACTTTTGCCCGTCCAGCTTGGTCAAGATCGGCTTCGAGTCGAACAGATCGACCTGACTGGGTCCACCCTGCATGAAGAGCGAAATCATGGCCGTGGCCCGCGGTGGCGCGTGGGGCGGCTTGGGCAGCAGGTCAAACTTCTCCGGCTCCAGGCCCGGCTTAAGCGGTTCGGCCAGCAGGCCGTCTTCGCCCAATAGCCATGCGAGCGCAAGGGGCGCGAGGCTCATCGAGCTGGTGGCGAGAAAGTGGCGGCGGGAAGCGGAATTCATGTGCGGGCGGGATTGCGAGGCAGGAGCGGCCAAAGACGCCGCAACCAAGATTGTGACACAACGCCGCTAAAAAGGAAACGCTCGGCTGCGCGGGGTGGTGTCATAAAAGTGAGTTGGTCCCGCAGAAGTGGCAATCCCTGTAGGGTGGGAAGAGCGAAGCGAGTCCCACCGCCATGGACCGGCGTGTGCGCGTACAGGCCGCTCACAGCTTATAGCCCTTGTGGCGGAAAATGGCAGCAGCGATGCGCCGCAGATTGCCGCCGAAAATCTGCAGCCGCTCGTTGTGCGTGAGGTCGGCGTCGAAGACTTTGGAGAGCTCCGTCGAATAAGAACGCGAGGGACCATGCCCGCCCCATATTAGCCGGTCGACGCCGACGTGGGCGACGGTGAAGTCGACCTGGCCCGAGTGCGGGTCGGAGCCGCTGAACTCGATCAATACGTTTTCGTGCGGCTGCACGGCGCGGACTCCTAACTCCCAGTCGCCGCCGGAGTGGCCGCAAACGAGCGGTACGTCGGGAAATCGTTCAGCCAGTAGCGCCACGTCCATGGGGGTCGATTCACCGGGCACGTTGTCCCCACCAGACCGGCGCGGCTTGCCGCCGACTTTGAGCCAGGTGTGGATGTAGATCACGGACTTCAACTCGGCGGCCAGGCGAATGATCGCGTCGTTGTTGGGATGGCTGCAAACGACTCCTCCCGGGTTGCCGCCGAAATACTTGATGCCGATGCACGGCCCTTGGGCGATCCAGTCTTCGATCTTGCGGCAGCTTTCGAGCGGCTTTGAGGGATCGACGGGAATCAGTCCCGAAACGCGATCGGAGTGTTTTTCAAGGTACTCGCGGATCTCCTTTTTCTTTTCGTCGGAAATGGTCGTCCCCAGGGGATCCGCGGCCGAGCCGGCGATGTCGAGCGAAAGCATTCGCTCGATCCCCATCCGCTCCACGTAAAACAGGTTCTCTTCGTGCGAGCGAATTCCCCCGTTCATGAAGCCATGGTAGTGCATGTCCCAGATCCGCAGCTTCAGCAGATCGTCGCGCGTCGGCAGGCCGTAATCGGCCGGATTCAAGGCAAATTCACGAGCGCCAAGGGGATTCATCATTCATTCTCCTATGTTTGGCTCGCGCGTTGTCACAAATTAGACCTCGAGCTGGTTTCCTCAATTGCGTTTTTTTAGTTGCGCGATTGCCGCCGCTCGCTTCGCTCGCTTGTCCCACCTTACCTCGATGGTACGATAGATGGAGAATTATTTACATTCGGAGAGCCCCTTGCCAATGGCCTCGATAACGGACATTACCAGCGACTTGTCGCCGCGAAACTGGAAGAATTTTTTAGCCGACATCATGCCATCGCAAGGCTGTTGGACTGACGAACAGTATCTGGTTTTCACGGACCACACGAACCGGCTTATCGAATTCACCGATGGCCGCCTGGAACCGCTTCCCATGCCGACGGACCGACATCAGGCCATTTTGGGGTTCTTGTACGAGCTATTTCTTGCATTTATACGTCCTCGCGGAGGAAAGGTACGCTTCTCGGGGCTGCGGCTAAAAATTAGGGACGGCAAATTCCGCGAACCGGACCTGCTCTTGTTGCTTTCTGCGGACGATCCGCGCCGCGAGAGCCGCTTTTGGCACGGCGCCGATTTGGCCTTGGAGGTGGTCAGTGCCGACAAGCCACACCGCGATCTGGTCGACAAACGCGGCGATTACGCCGAAGGCAACGTGCCCGAATATTGGATTGTGAATCCCGAAGACGAGACAATCTCCGTACTGCGGCTCGATGCCGGCAATTACGTCGAGGCAGGCGTGTACCGCCGCGGCGAAATAGCGCCGTCGCCGCTGCTCGCCGGCTTCACCGTCGACGTCAGCTCGGTTTTCGATGCGGACTGATTTTGCCCGTTACCTCCCCAAAGCCGACGCGATAGCCTTCGCCCTGGCACCAGCCGCGGATGGTGACGCGGTCGCCGTCTTCCAAGAAACGCCGCTCTTCGCCGCCCGGCAGCTTGAGCGGCTCGCGTCCGCCGCTCGTCAATTCCAGTAAGCAGCCGCGCGAGTCGGGCGTGGGCCCGCTGATCGTGCCGGATGCCAATAAATCGCCGGTGCGAAGATTACAGCCGTTGCTGGTGTGGTGGGCAATTTGTTGAGCGATGTTCCAATACAGATGCCGGAAGTTCGAGCGGCAGACTGGCTGCGGATTCTCCGTCGCCGCAGTTTCGAGTGTCACCTCGAGTTGGATGTCGTAAGAGTCAAGGCCGGGCGTTTGTAGATAAGTGAGCGGCGACGGCTCTTGCACAGGCCCGGCCACACGGAACGGCTCGAGGGCTTCCAACGTCACCACCCAAGGCGAAATCGACGTGCCAAAGCTCTTGGCCAGAAACGGGCCGAGCGGCTGATATTCCCACTTCTGAACGTCGCGGGCACTCCAATCGTTCACGAGCACGAGCCCAAACACGTGCTCCGTCGCGCGATCGACGGCGATCGGCTCACCCAAGCGATTTCCTTGACCGATGAAATAGCCCACTTCCAACTCGAAATCGACGGCGCCGCTAGGTCCAAACCTTGGCGTCGCTTCATTGTCGCTCTTGGTTTGACCGCACGGCGGAACAACGTCGACTCCGCTGACGACCACCGAACTGGCCCGGCCATGGTAAGCGATCGGCAGCCAAAGCCAATTGGGCGGCAAGGCATTGTCTGGCCCCCGAAACAGGGCGCCGACGTTGGTGGCGTGCTCCTTCGACGAATAAAAATCGGTATAATCTCCGATCTCGACCGGCAGCAGCAGTTCGCAATCGGCAATGGGCGTCAGCGATTCGTTTCGTAGCGCCGCATCGTCGCGCAGCGTTGGTTCGTCGCGATTCAGCAGGTGCGTGAGCTGGCGCCGTACCGAGAGCCACGCTTCTCGGCCCAGGGCCATAAAGGCGTTCAGCGACGCGCGATCGAAAAGCGTCTCGCCGGAGGAGCCGGGTACGTGCAACAGGCCCTCTCGCTCCAAGACCGAGAGATCGAGCACCATCTCGCCGATGGCCACCCCCGCCCGCGGCGCCGATTCGCCGTGTCGGCGAAAGACCCCGTAGGGCAGGTTCTGCATTGGAAAGTGCGAGTCGGGAGCAACGTCGATGAAGCTGTGAAGGCGTGTTGACATGTTTGGCTATACGCGTTGGTGGCTGGCTTATCGTTTAACCGCAGGGCCAGCGGCCCGCGCGGGCAGTAATTTTGTGATAGCGCTGCGATGTCAGTGGTGCTGCACACCAACAGGCCGAAGTCATCGAAGGCCGCAGTCATCTGCTTCTCACGATGCAATCGCCTCGCGGGCCGCTGGTCCTGCGGTTAAACGATCTCCCTGACTCCACCCACCACTCGATCACATCGCCCGTCTACCGTCTACCATCTACCGTCTATTCAGCCTCCCGGTGCATCCACCTGGCGGCGAAGCCGAGGCCGATGAGCGCTGCCGCGCCGACGCAAAACAGCCAGGGGCTGCCGCCCGAGGCGGCGGTCGCCGCACACACGCCGCCCGTCACGGCGCCGACGAACCCGCCTAGAAAAAACCCGGTTGCAAAACGCGGGTAGCTTGCGCCGACGATCGCCCCGACGATCGCGCCGATGAATCCTCCGACGATCGCATGCAAGATGACAATCTCTTTTTTGAGGTCTGTCTCCACGATGTTGCGTGCCAAGAGCGCGATGACACCGGCGGCGGTGACCAGCAGGAACAGCGACGCCAACGAGAAACCCCCATAGACCGGTGGCGGCTCCGATCCACCCAGATCATCCATGATCCCACGGTCGGATGAAACGGCCAGCGTGGCGTCGACGATGGCCTCCTCGCTTGTGTTGTCGCCGCATGGCGATCCTACAGGCGGCCCGTGATCGGGCGTCGTTTCAAAAGCGGTCATCGAGCAGCTTTCCGTCGGCGCGGTGCCCCAACCGCTGGTAGGTTGTCAGGTCGATGTCCTGGCTCAGGTAGCGCACCGAGCCATCACCGAAAGCGAACTGAGCGCCTTGCGGATGGTCGCTCTCGAAGCCGCCCACAACCAGCGACGGCGCCACCCCGCCCGGCACGGCGGGCGGCTGGTATTCATGCTCGACGCGATCGGTGTTTTGCTCGTCGCCCGGGTATTGCCAGATGGGTCGTGTGTTGTCGATCGGCACAGGCGCCGGTTTGACTTCGGCTGCCGCGGGTGCGGGACCGCCGACGGCGCCCAGGTCGACCATGATCGACAGCGGCCCTCCGGCCGACGAGGTGCGGTTGATCGGCGTGCCGGTGTTCCGCAGCGTGGAACGCGTGCCCGAGAGCCAGCCGAGCTCGAACGTGCGGGAAAGTTTTTCGCCGAAGAAGATGGTCTGGGCTGGACCATCTGTGATGTCTTTGAAGCGCACCGAACTGTTGAGAAACAGCACACCGTGGTTGTCGAGGTCGATTGGCGCTTCCACGTCGTGATGACAGCCGGCGTAGTTCGAGGCCCCATTGCCTTGCCAGCCGCTCCAGTCCGACGGGCAGCTCAGCACGCGCAGACTGAGCCGCCGCATCTCCGCATTCTTTGCATCGTAGGCGCCGACCGAGAAGTCGATCTGGTTAAAGACGTTGCCTTGTTCAACGAACGGCAGGATCTGAGCCACCCAACTGACGTGATAGCCGGCCGGGCGGCTATGAACCGGGCCGGTGGCCTCGATGGTTCCCGGCGGCAGTACGCCGTGGGCCGCCGCATAGTTCTGCGTGGCAAGAATAAGTTGAGCCAGATTGTTCAGACAGGAGTGCCTGCGGGCCGTCTCGCGCGAGGCCTGGATCGCCGGCAACAACAGCGCGATCAGGATGCCAATGATGGCAACCACGAACAGGATTTCAATCAGCGTGAAAGCGCGGCGCATCAATACATTCCCACCGATCGTTCGTCGAGCAACTTGCCGTCGGCGCGGTGGCCAAGCTGAGACAGTACCGTCGGACTCATGCTTTCATTTAGAAAATGTACCGAGCCATCGACAAACGCGGCCTGGGCGCCGCCGGGGTGATTGCTCTCAAACCCGCCCACCACCAAGGCGGGCTTGGCAGGCGGCGGCGGGACCATCGCCATTCCCGGCCGCGGATAGCTGTACTCCGGCACGTCGTCAATTTGTCGCAAGACGCCGGCCACGCTACTGAAGTTGATCGGACTTCCCGTGTTGCGCAACGTGGCCCGAGTGCCCGACAACCAGCCGAGATCGCTGGGAGTGACCAGCTTTTCGCCCGCCAAAATGGTCTGCGAGGCCCCGTCGCTGATGCCGGACAGCCTGACGCCGCTATTCAAAAACAGCACGCCGTGGTTGTCGGCGTCGATGGGCGCCTCAATGTCGTGATGGCAGCCGGCATAATTGCTCGTGCCAATCCCAGATCCCGCCGTTCGACCGTTGTCGGTCGGGCAAACAAACACCGCCGCTCCCCAGTCTCGCACGGCCTTATTTGCCGGTGCATAAGCGCTGCCAGTAAAATCGACCGCGGTGTAGGCATTGCGCTGTTCAAGCTGCGGCAGAATGTGAGCCAGCCAGCCGATGTGCCGTCCTTGAGGTACGCTTTCGATCGGCCCGGTGGCGTCAAGCACGCCCGGCGGCAACGAGCGGAAGGCCGACTCATAGTTGGCCACGGCCAGCGCGATTTGACCCAGATTGTTGTTACACTGTGTCCGCCGCGCCGCCTCACGCGCGGCCTGCACCGCCGGCAGCAACAGGGCCACGAGGATGCCGATGATGGCAATGACCACGAGAAGCTCGACAAGAGTAAAGCCCCGCGCGCAGCGTCCGCGTATTGGCCGCCACGTTCGGGGCTTGTCCCTCCCTGTTCTACACGAGTCGTAATGCATGACGTCGCGACCGCGGTCCACCGCACCGAAGGGTCGCAACCCTTTGGAGTGCGGCGATTTATCGCCGCTTTGACTTGCGGCCGAGTCGCTTTATTTGAATGC
>DASSFG010000142.1:0-4580 GCA_035694685.1 Pirellulales bacterium | reverse complement strand
AGACTTCTCAATCCTGCTCGGGGCCGTGAGTCATCCAGTTCAATCCACAGCACGTTCCGCTATAAGAAGGTCATCGCATGCGTCGCCGATTTACGCCGATCTTGGCTTGTCTGGTTTGCCTGGCAGTCGCCCCCCTGCGGGCGCAAAGCACCGATCCCGCGCAATTGGCGCCCGAAACCGCGGTTCTTTACGCCGAAATCAGCGATCCCGGCCCGTTGCTCGACCTGGCCCTCTCGGCCAAAACCCGCAAGCTGATCGAAAACACCGATGGCTACCAGAAGTACGCGCAGTCCGATAAGTACCAGCAGGTGCAAGCGGTGCGCGGCGTGCTCGAATCGAGACTGGGCAAGAGCTGGGATGTAGTGCTTCGCGATCTTGTGGGCGGCGGCCTGGCGGTCTGCTTCGATCCAGCAGGCCACAGCGGATTTCTGGCGATTCGCACCCGCGATCGCGAGCTGCTCACCAAATTCAATCGCACGCTCATCGAGCTGATCGAAGGCGACGCCAAAGCGAAGGGACGTCCGTCGCCCGTCAAGACGCAGGAGTATCAAGGCTTCACCGGCTATTCGTTTGGCGGCGAAGAGGTCCACGTCGTCGTTGACGATTTACTGCTGCTGAGCAACAAGGCCGACACGCTCAAAGCTGCCATCGACCACTATCGCGACCCATCAGCTAAGAGCTTGGCGGGCAAAGCGGGCTTTGCCGCCGCCCGCAGCAAGCAAGCGGCCGGCACAATCGGCTGGTCGTGGGTTGATCTGGCCGCCGTCAAGCAGGATCCGAACGTGCAGAAGGGTCTGAACAAGCGGTCCGATAACCCGGTTATCGAGCTGCTGCTGGCAGGCGTGATCGATTCACTGAAGCAGGCGCCCTATGTCACCTCTTCGATCCGGTACGACTCCGGCCGCTTGCTGCTGCGGACGGAACTGCCGCGAGAAGCCTCGGCGACGAGTGCCACGCGGGCCTGGTACTTTGCTTCGTCGTCGGGAGAGTCGGCCGTGACGCCGCCAGCCACGATTGGCGCCTTCACTATGTTCCGCGATCTGGCCGGGCTATGGCTGGCCCGCGATGAACTGTTCGACGAAGTGACCGTGGCCAGGTTCGCGCAAGCGGACACGCAGTTGGGCCTGTTCTTTTCCGGCCGCGACTTTGGCCCCGAAGTGCTGGGCGAGCTGGCGGCGCCGGTGCAGGTCGTGGTGGCCCGACAGCAATACCCAGCCGACAAACCGACGCCGGCCCTGAAGCTGCCCGCCTTCGCCCTCGTGTTCAAGCTCAAGCATCCCGATGATTTCGCTCCCGAGCTGTTGATGACCTATCAGAAGTTCGTTGGCATTGTGAACATCACCGGCGGTCAGGAGGGCAGACCGCAATTGCTCTTGTCGACCGAGGAGTATGAGGGCACGACGATCTCCAAGGCGACGTACCTGCACGACAAAAAGGCCGACAAGGAAAAGGCGCCGCCGCACTACAACTTCAGCCCGGCGTGTGCCAGCATCGGCGACCATTTCGTCATCGGCTCGACCGTCGGCATCGTGCGGCAGGTGGTCGACGCTCTGAAGCCGGGCCAAACGGGCAAGGCGCTCCAAGACAACACATCGCTCAAGATCGAAGCGGCGCCGCTGGCCGCCATCCTGAACGACAACAAGGAACTGCTTGTAACGCAGAACATGCTCAAGGAGGGGCATAGCCGCTCCGAGGCTGAGACGGCGATACAGGTCCTCTTCGACGCGCTCGGGCAGATCGATCGACTCAACGTGAGGCTGGCCGACCAGCCCGGCGCTCTGGCCCTCGAGACGGTGATTGAGCTGCATGGCGACGCTAGCCGTTAAGCCGGCACACGATTGTCCCCCGAGCAGCAGCACCAGCCTTTGGAGTGCGGCGATTTATCGCCGCTCTTGTCGGTCGCGGAGCGACCTTTCTTTCGTCGTGCCGGTTCTTGGTCGCCGGCCGGCGCATCAAAAGAAAGCGGCTCCGCCGCAAGCCAAAGCGGCGATGAATCGCCGCACTCCAAAAAGATCCAGAAATGACGGCACGCTAGCGGCGCTCTAATAGCTCTGCCAGGTGCAACACCTCAAGCGGTTTCTCGAGCCGGCGCAATCGCCCGCCAATGTTCATCAGACAGCCGGCGTCGGTCGAAACCAGGCAGTCGGCCGCCGTTTCCAACACGCAGCGCACTTTGTCATTGACCATGGCGGTCGAAATGTCGGGATACCGCACCGAGAATGACCCGCCAAAACCACAACACTGGTCGGAGTGACGCAAGGTCATCAGCTCGGCGCCTTGCACGTGCCGAATCAGGCGCTCGGCCTCGTCGCCGAGCGCGAGGCCGCGGAGATGGCAGGCATAATGGTAGGCCACCTTGCCGCAATACTTCGCCCCGACGTCGAGCACCCCCAGACGATTGACGAGAAAATCACTGAGCTCGAAGGTGCGCCCGGCAAGTTCCCGCGCTCGTTCGTGCCAGTCGGCGTCGTCTGCCAGCAAGTGTGGATACTCCACCTTGACCATCGCCGCACATGAGCCGGAGGGAACCACGACAGTCTGATCTTGCTGAAAGACGGCAATCGTATGCCTGGCCTGTTGCCGGGCATAGTCGACAAAGCCGCTGTTATAAAAGGGCTGGCCGCAGCATGTCTGCTGCTCGGGAAAATCAACCTCGTGCCCGAGCCGCCGCAACAGCCGCACGGTGGCCTTGGCAGCCTCAGGCCGCAGCACGTCGCCCAGGCAGGTGACCATCAGCGAGAGTTTCATCGCGCCGAGAACGAATGAGGAAGGAGACGGTGTGGTGCCGGCGATCGCCGGGCAAGTTCCTGGCGCGCTACGAATTTGGCGGCGGCGGCGGGCTGTCGGGCTTCTGGCGATGGCGCTGGTAAGCGGAGTTCAGCGTATCGAGCAAACCGGGAATCTGCTGGGCCGACATGAAGATGCGGCACGAGACCGCCGAACGCGGATAGAAAGTGGTAATGAAGTCGAACCAGAACTCCGACGGCGTATGGCCGATCATCACGGCATTGGAGTAGACGCCACTGAGCACTTCGTCACTCAACTTGAGCTGGTCGTAGAGGTCCGAAATACTGGCACGCGGCTGGTTGGGCGGGGGAGCGGGCAATGCCGCAGGCGGGCCGAAACGCTGCTCATACTTACGCAGGTTATCTCGCAGAGCGGCAATGTATTGCGAAAACACGACGTGCGGCAAGACCACCCGCGCGCCCACCCGATGCGGCGAACCTAGCCGCACCAGAAAGTCGATCACAAATTCGTTAGCGCCGTCAAACACCACCGCACCCGTCGAAAAGACCCCTCGGCCGACTGTTTCGGGCACCCTTGCGCTGACCGACGAGTGCTGCACCTGCTCATTGACGGCGCTGGGCGGATTGGGCTGCTGAGGTGGATTCGGCTCGTTTTGCTCTCGATCGTCGGGCTCGCTCATAAGAAGCAATCGGGAATAATTCGGGGTGCAACGTGATCGGCTCCGACGTCATGATAGCAACACATGACAAGCCGTGCATCTGGCGCGCACGATTTAGCGACCGGCGGCCAAAAGCCGCCAGTTCGAGCGTGCTTTCGAATGGGCTGTGCAGCTTCAGGCCGACAGCACGTGCTGCCAGGTGAAATCGCCGATGGCGCCTTGCTCGCGTCCGGCGGCAATTTGCTGCGAAATCTCGGGGGCGATCAGCTCCAGATTTGCCTCTGAGTTGCTTGGTGCGAACATCCAGGCATGGCATTGCCATTGCGTGCTGTCGCAGCCGAACTGAATTTGCCCGATGCCCTCTTGGCCCCGCTGCCAGACCTCAACGAGTGTGTTCGCTTGCATAGGAAGATCCTCTAAACTACGGCGCGCGTATTCTACCGCGCCCGCCGGCAAACGCCAGAGGTTCTTGGCACATTCTGCCCGGAACGCCTTGGGCACTGGCACAAGCTGCCAGTTTGATTAGAATAAACGGTTCAGTTCGTATCCCACCCCGCTTAACACGGCCGCGGGAGTCCTTCGCACTCGTCGCCGGCTTTAGCTCAGGAGCTGTCCCCTGACGCGACATCCGTTTCAAATCGGTCTGGCCACCGTCGTCGCGCTCGTGCTATTGCGGCTGACGATCGGCTGGCACTTTTGCTACCAGGGCATCGTCAAGCTGAAAGATCCCCAGTTCTCGGCCGCGCCGTTTCTGAGTCAGGCCAAAGGACCCTTGGGCGATGCCTATCGCTCGCTGTTGGACGACTGGGACGGTCGTCAGCGGTTGGCCAAAGACAACCGTTCTCAATTCCTCCGCAGGTTCGACGAGTACCTCGCCGACTTCAAAGAGCGCTACCGCCCGACCCCCGAACAGTTGGCCGCGGCGGAGCAAATGCTGGCCGCCCGCAAGGCCCAGACGGAGCAGTTCTTGAAGGAGAACGAAGAGGATTTCGACACCTATCTGCACGAGCTCGATCGGCTGGCGGCGGCCAAACTATCGCCCGCTCCGGCGGCCAACGCGGCCCCACCGCCTCCACCTGCGGAAGACGAGGCCAAGTTGCCCAAGCCGAGCGTCGCATGGTCGTTCCCGCCGTATCAACAGAAACGTGTTTGGGACAAGCAAACGGAGCTGCAA
>DASSFG010000141.1:0-9124 GCA_035694685.1 Pirellulales bacterium | reverse complement strand
GCGCAACAGCCACATCGTCAAGAACGAGAACAGCACCGCCAGCGGCAGCGTGATGCAGATGACAAACACACTGCGGAAGTGGGAGAGAATCAACAAGATCGCGACCGAGGCGATCAGCATCTCGTGCCACATGACCTCGCTCAGCGTGTGAATCGCCCCGTGAATCAGCCGCGTGCGGTCGTAGGCCGGCACGATATGCACGCCTTCGGGCAGGCCCGGCTGAATCTCTTGAATTTTCCGCTTGACCCGCTCGGTCACTTCCAGCGGGTTTTCTTCGTGCCGCATCAGCACCACGCCGCCGACCACGTCGTTGCCGTCCTTTTCGTACACGCTGCGGCGGAACTGCGTGCCCAACTGCACCTTGGCGATCGTCTTGACGTAGATCGGAACGCGGTTGACCTCTTTGATGACGGTGTTTTCGATGTCGGTTTTGTCTTTGATCCAGCCCAGTCCGCGGACGATGTATTCGGCATTGTTCTTCTGCACCACGCCACCGCCGGCGGGCATGTTGCTCTTGGAGACGGCCGCGTATAGCTCGCCGAGGCTGATGCCGTAGGCCCGCAGCGCTTCCGGACGCACGTCGATCTGATATTCCAGCGGCGTGCCGCCCACTACGGCCACGTCGGCCGCGCCCGCCGCCGCGTTGAGCTGCGGCGCGATGTAGAACTTGTTGAGCGCCCACAGCCGGCCCGAGTCGACCGGGTTTGCGGGGCTGTCTTCGACCGTGTACCAAAAAATCTGGCCCAACGCCGTGGCATCGGGCGCCATATAGGGCAGCACGCCCGGCGGCAGGAACGTGGCCGCCTCGGCCAGCTTCTCGGTCACGCGCTGCCGGGCGAAATAGAAGTCGATGTCGTCCTCGAAGATCAGCGTGATCATCGAGAAGTTGAACTCGCTGCTGGAGCGCACCGCCCGCATGCCGGCCAGCCCCTTGAGCTTCAGCGACAGCGGATAGGTCACCTGGTCTTCGATTTCCCAGGGGCTGCGGCCCATCCAGTCGGTGAACACGATGACCTGGTTTTCGCTCAGGTCGGGGATGGCGTCGACCGGCGTGTGCAGCATGGCATAGACGCCCGCCACGGTCAGCGCCGCGCCGAGAATCAGCACCAGAAAGCGATTACGGATCGAAGCCTCGATAATCTTTTCAATCATCTTTGGAGTGCGTGCGATTTATCGCCGCTTTGGCTTTGTCGCGGAGCGACCTTTCTTTAGCCTGCGACCTTAGGTCTTAGCATTTAGGACTTAGGTTTTGGGTCTTGGATCTCAGCACCGAAGCTGAAAGGAGCCCTCCCAGCCTCAGGCAATTTGCTTGCGGAAAACAACCGGGGCAAGTCATTTTTTCGTTTCCTAAGCAATGCGCATCAAGCAGTTTGCAGCCGATACCTCACACATCAATTTCCACTTATGCAAGCCCCTCGTTCCTTACGGTGCGATGAGATTCGTCTGCCGCAAAACAAGTCCACCTCGCTTTCACCAATGCGACGTGTCGAAATAGTTTTGACAGAACAATTACAGACAAAAAGATAAAAGTCGGCTGGACCACGAACGGGCCGGTCGATCCAAGCTATTTTTCTGTCAGTAATTTTTTTGTCATTCTCCTCTCGCAGCAATGCTGAACGACGCGGTAAGTCCGTGAGCGCAAATTTGCGCTCGCGCGAAAACACGACGGATTTCATCATCTCGTACCTCAGTCGATCTACGTCGGCGAACGTGGTCGCGTCGCCTTAATGCCGCCAAGTTGCGTCGATGGGTTACCTTGATCATGGCAGGCTATTGGCTTGGGCTGTCGTTGTTGCGCGGGTCACGCCGGGGCGCTCGCCACGGCTTTTGCAAATTTGCAAAGACCGTAAAAACACGGAGAATCTTCATCGTGTTCCCTCAGTCGAGTTATTTGCCATGTGTCCGCCTGACACGTTGACTCGTTCTGCATCCTGCCCCGCAACTGGCTTGGTGTATCGTGGGCTCAGAGCGCGCCACACGTACCGGCCGTTCGTGCAAATTTGCAATAACGGGAAAAACACGGCAGATTTCATTGGCTCTCCCCATCGCGGTTGCATCCCCACGGCTTGCGCAAATTTGCGCAAACCGTAAAAACACGATGTTTTTCATTATTCCATTGCCGTTGTGGTTATTTTGCTTGCTCCTTGAGTTGCTTCACCTTATCGAGCGTCTTGGCGGCGTTTTCCCGCGCCGCTTCTTCGCACCCTTCGCAACACAGAAAGACGGGCTGGCCCTCAATCATGATCTTGGCGGGCGCGCCCATCGAGCCAAGCCGATTGTTTTTCAAGATCGGGCAAAACTTCTGCGTCTCGGCCAAGGCCCGATCAGGCGCCGACAGGCCGGCCAGAGCGGCCTCGATCTTGGCATCGGGATCTTCAGGCGTCGACGGGCGTACGGTCACACTGGAACTGCCGCTCTTTGAGCCGCCGCTGCCGCCGAAATAGATCGACCCCGCCGCCGGGTTCAGCCGCGTTTCGGCATCGACCAGAAACGAACCCGTCGCGACCACCCGCTCGCCGTGCTTCAAGCCGGCCAAAACCGGATAAAACGTCGCACCCTCGGGCCCCGTCATGCGCGGCCCCAGCTCCACCTGCACCCCCTCGAACACGTTGGGCAGGCTCTCGCGGTAGACGATGCGCTGTTTGCCCGTGTCGATCACCGCGCTTTCGGGCACGGCCAGCACCAGCCCTTCGTCGAGCTGGGCCTGCCGCTCATGGTCATCGGCCACAGAATCGCGGAGCATCTTCAGGTCGCGCGGCGGCACCTCGATGGTCACCGTGGCAGTCGTGCCGGGCCGCAGCTTGTGACCCGGATTGGGCAGCTCGCAACGGATGGTGACCGTCCGCGTCGCCTCGTCGACGTGCGGATAGACGAACGCCAGTTGGCCGTGAAACGGCTCTCCCGGAAAGGCCCGGCTGGTGGCCACGACCGGCAACGCGTCGCGGTCGTCGGGCGAGATCGGCCGGTGCGTCTGCCGCTCGGGCAGGAAGGGAAAATCTTCTTCATATACCTGAGCCTGAATCCAGACGGTCGACAAGTCGGCCACGTCGTACAGCGGCGTGCCGGTTTCGACGTATTGCCCCTCGACGACGTACTTCTGGATGATGTGCCCGGTGATCGGCGAGCGGATCTTGAGGTGCGTGTTGGCCTTGCCGGTCTTGGCCAGCTCGTCGAGCTGGTCGTCGCTGATTCCCAGCAGCCTGAGCCGCTCGCGGCTGCTGGCGGCAAGCTGGCGCGAGCCGCTCTGTAGGGCGGTGACCAGCTCGCGCATGCCGCTGTAAAGGTCGGGACTGTAGAGGTCGGCCAGCACCTCGCCGGCGTCGACGGTGGTGCCGGTTTCGTTCACGTACAATTTGTCGATCCGCCCGCCCACCCAGGCGCTCACCTTGCGCTGTTCGCGTTCGTTGAACTCGATGAAGCCCACCGCGCTCACTTGCTTGGTCAACGGAACGTACTCGGTGTTCCAGGTGCGCACGCCGGCCAGCACCACGCGATAGGGCGAGAGCTGCACGCGGTTGACCACGCCGGGCGGCAACGCCTCTTCATGAATGTCGCCCTTCTTGCGCTTCGAGAGCGGCATGAAGCAGACGGGGCATTTTTCCTTGCCGTTGTCGCGGACGACGGACGGGTGCATCGGGCAAAACCACTCCACGTCGCTGGAAGCGACCGTGGCCGCCTCGGCCGGCCGCGTGTAACGATCGTAGTAAGCGACCAAGGTGTCCCACTGTGTGATCACGATGCCGATCAGCGCCAGGATGCCAATGAACCGCAGCCGGGCGAGCTTGACCAGGATGATGAAATCGAACCACCACCAGGCTTTTCGCCAGCCGGTCAATTCCGGAGGAGCGCGCAGGCCCCCTTCGTCGATTGGCTCGGGTTCCTCGTGCGCGGGCAGTGGCAGGTTGGCGGGGCGGTAGGACATAAGGGTTCGGGGTGGGTTGATTTTGGATTTTGGATTTTGGATTTTCGATTGGAATCCAAAATCCAAAATCGAAAATCCAAAATTGCGGGGCCGCAACACGGGCCGGCCGTTGGTGCTAACCCTCCGGTCCCGTGTGCGGCCGCCTTTGCCGTAGGTCAGGCTTTCCAGCCTGACGCGAGCGGCTTTGCCGGTTTGCGACCCAAGTCAGGCTGGAAAGCCTGACCTACGCGCAGCCGTCTTCGCCGAGGAGGCAGGCGCGCTATTTTTTCTTCGGTGCGACGCCGAGCTGCGCTTTGATCTTGTCATTTTCCGCTTCGGCTGCCTCGAGCTCGTTTTCGAGCTTCTGGCAGCAATCGCAGATTGCTTCGTTGTCCGAGCCGCCGGCCTTGCCCGCCTCGTCGGTCAGCATTTGGCAATATTCCTCACACTTGTCCAAATGGGCCTGCATGGCGGCCAACGGTTTTTGCAATTTCTTGTCCTTGGCGGCTTCGGTCTTCAGCTTGGCCAACTCTTTCTTGGCTGCGTCGACGTTGCGTTTGACCTCGGCGACGTGCTGTTGGGTGATTTCCTTGGGCACGGCTTTGTAGTTTTGGCCGTAATAGTTCAATGCCCGTGCGTGCTCTCTCGCCGAGCGATGATAGGCCGAAGTGGAATGGGGCAAATAGTATTGTCCGGTGATTTTGCGGTCGGCCCGCGCGCTGAGATCCTGAGCGTCCGTAGAGCGATGGACGGAGAAAAACACGGCGGCGATCGTCAGGGCAGTCCATAGTTGTTTCATTGTTTTGGTTCTTTTGTTATCCGAGTTCAACGAGTAGCGTATAAGGCGTCGGGCATCAGGCGCCTTGATGCCTGGCGCCTGACACCTGTTGCCTATGGTTTCAACAACCGCACCCCATGCCGGCCATGCCGCGCATCGAGCCGCTGCTCGCTTTTCTCGAGGCGGCCGGGGCTGCCTTGCCACCGCCCATGTTCGACATTCCGCCCATGTTCATCTTGCAACCCGGGCACATCATCATGTCGTCCATGCCGCCCATCTGGCCGTCATCCATGCCCGGCATGTCGCTCATCTCATCCATCTCCATGCCGGCGTGCTCGTCCGACGCCGCGGGGGTGCGCGTCGTGGCATCGGCCTTGGTCTGCTTGAGCTTGAGCTTCATGCCGCAGATCGGGCAATCGGTCGGCTTGGTCCATTGCACTTGCGGGTGCATGGGGCAAGTGTAAATCGGCGCCTTGGCCGGAGCTTTTTGGACGGCCTTCGCTTTGGCGGCCACCGTGCGAACGGCGGGTGACGCCGCTTGCTTCGTGCCGGCGATGGCGGCCGCGGGGGAGCCGGCTTGCTGGCGATTCGTTCGCGGAGCCGTTTGAGCCAGCATCGGAGCGCGTCCGGCGACTTTGCCGTAGGCCACGGCGCGGCCGCCGCCATAACCGTACCCTCCCCCCGACCTACCACAGCCGCCACCGCCACCACTGCCGCCGCAAGCCAACGCCGGCAAAGCCGCGCCACTTATCACTCCGCCAACCACAAACATCGAAAACAGCTTTTGCATTTCACTCTCCTTCACTATCGAGGTTTTTTGAAAAAAACACGAACGCATCGACCTCACCTGACTTGTAGCTGACTTCGTGAGAAGTCAGGCTGCGGCCGACTCACGGTCAGTCCCGGCGCGCCGGGACACGAATTCTGCTACCGCTCCGGCTTCCGGCGGCCCCGGCCCAAACCAAGGTTTGGGCCGGGGTGAGCCGCCAAAATCAGCCGCACGTAGGGTGGGACCAGCGAACTTGCGAGCGCCGGCCCACCATCAATGACTTAGTAACCCAAGATCTTCCGCGTGGCCGTCCACGAGGGACCGCTGGAACGGTTCGAGCGGTAGCTCCGCGTGGCCGGGGCGCGATACGTGCCCGGCGCGGCCGAATAACGCCGAATGGTCTGTGCCCCAGGACGGGCAGCGGTCGCCGGAGCGCGGGGCGCCGGCGCTTGTGCGGTGGCAGGGGCCGGCGCTGTAGGCGCCGTTGCGCAGCAGCCGCCGGCTTGCGCTGAGGTACTGCCGGCAACCGTCAAAGCGCCGGTTACGACAAACAGGGAAAGCATCTTGAACATAAAACACTCCTTCTATTGGAAAGCGCCGCCGACTTCCGCCTGGAGGTCGCGCGAGCACGTTCGCAGCGTATTGGTATCGAAATCGGCACACTCAAGCGGTCCGCGCACGCGGACGAAAAGCCGAGCAATGCCACCGGTTATAGAACGGTCTCACGACCGTTCGGCCGTTCGCGACCAGAAGTTTCAGAATTCATCGCCAGTGAAGGCGGGAAACGAGACCTTCGGTCGTGCTCTCCTGGCACGGTCAGGAGACCGGCCAGAACCGGGCCAAGACGCGCAGCATCAAGCGCCGCGCGAGCACGAATGAGAGAAGAATCAGATCAAGAGCGATCGAAAGACGATGACTCGGTCGAGCGGTGGGCCGGTGTTGATCTCGGCCAGATCCGCGATGAACGAAGGATGAACGAGCGCGCCGATCTCCTGCACGACCGCCACAACGGCCTGCGCTTGATCGCAATGAAGGCTGACCGACTGCGGCGCCACGCTCGGCGCTGAGAGAATCGGTTTACAGCATGCCTTCGAGGCGATGCCCGGATTTTCCGATTTTGTGCCGTGGCAACAAAAGCCGCCACCGCAACAATCAGCGTCATGATCGTTCTCAAGCCCAACCGCTTCGTGCCCACAGCAGTTCTTTGAGCAGCTTTCGGCCGTGCTAGGGTGCTTTTGGACCAACGCGTGCTGGCAAAAGAGCTTGACGTGACCATTCGCACAAACGCACGCGGTGCTGGGCAGACCGGCCCAGGCAGCCAAGGGAATCATCGCCCAGGCTATGGCGGCTGACAGTTGTGTGCGAAGGAAAATCATGGCCAGTGGCTCTTATGCCGGAATCCGTGCGCATCATCGGCGTGCGCACCGCTCCAACGTGTGAAATTCTTGTCCGTAGCAGGCCGCATGTCAAGTGCGGCGGTTGGAACAGGGCCGTTTGCGGCAGAAAAAGCGGCGCGATTAGCCCGCAGGTTTGGGGGGCTGCTTACCGTATTTCGCCTCATAACGCGCGGCGAACTTGCCTTCGAGCTCGGGATGGCACTCAAAGCATTGCGAATCGGGACGGTCGTGGTCGCGGCACCAGTCGCCCTTCTTCTGAAACTCCGCCGCTAGTATCGAGTCGCACTGCCCACAAATCTCTTCGGGCACGCCGTGCTCGTCGCACCACCAACCGGCGTGCTGGTGCTCGATCTCGTCCGCGGAGGCCGACGCCGAGTCGTCGTGTGTGACCGCTGCCGGCGCCGAGGCGGATGGCCCGCAACCAGCGGCAAGCAGAACAGGCAGCAACGTATACGCTCGTTTGAGGAAGTTGTTCATCGTCGTTCCTTTCGAGGAAAGGGAGGATGGCCTTCCTAGGCCGTCCCGTGGACTTTGCGGGACGGCCTAGGAAGGCCATCCTCCGTTACGTGGGGGACGTTAAAAGTTCGGGCTCGATTGGCGAGCCCGTGTCGGTTTCGGCCGCGTCGCCCCGAGCAACCGGCCGGTTGAAAATCAAATACAGTACGCGCAGCACCAGCAGCGACATGACCATCGCTCCAATCACACCCCCAATCACGACGGTCGCCAGCGGACGTTGCACTTCGGCGCCCATGCCGTCGCTGAACGCCATCGGCAAAAAGCCCAAGCTGGCGACGAGCGTCGTCATAAGCACGGGGCGAAGACGGGTCACGGCGGCTTGCGTGACGGCTTCATCGAGCGCGAGCCCGCGGGCGCGAAGCTGCCGGATGTAGGAGACGAGAATCATGTCGTCGAGTACCGCCACGCCTGACATGGCGATAAATCCCACGCCGGCCGAAATGGAAAACGGCATTTCGCGCAGCCAGAGGGCGAAGATGCCGCCGACCCATGCGAACGGGATGCCCGTGAAGACGCGGAGCGCGTCGATCACGCTGTGATACGTCAAGTAGAGCAGCACGAACACCAGCAAGAGCGACAACGGCACGACAATCAAGAGCCTCTGTTCGGCGCGTTGCAGGTGCTCGAACTGGCCGCCCAGCTCGATACGGTAACGCCCGGGGGGCAGCGACACTTGCTCGTCGAGCCGGCGGCGTGCATCAGCGACGAAACTGCCCAGATCGCGGCCACGCACGTTCGCCGTCACCACGATGCGGCGCTGGCCCCATTCGCGCGTGATGGTCGATGGCCCTTGGACCGTTTCAATCGTCGCCAGCCGCGCCAGCGGAATGCGTTCACCTGAAGGCGTGGTCACGAGCATTTCGCTGAGTGTCTCAGGGCTGTCTCGCAGCCGCTCGGGCAAGCGGGCCACCAAGGGAAACCGCAACTGCCCCTCCACGATCTCGCCCAGGGGCTTGCTGCCGATCGACTCGATGAAATCGAGCACCGTTTTAGCGGGCACGCCGTAGCGGGCCAAAGCGTCTTGCTTGACTTTGATTTGCAACACCGGCTGCCCCGTGACTTGCTCGACGTTCAGGTCGGCCACGCCGGGAATGGACCGCAGCACCGCTTCGATCTCGCCCGCCTTCTCCACCAGCACGTCGAAATCGTCGCCAAACAGCTTGACGCCGAGGTCGGCCCGCACGCCCGACACGATCTCGTTCATCCGCATTTCGATCGGCTGGGCGAAGCTGAGTTTGGTTCCTGGAAAGTCGCGCAGCAGGCGGTCGAGCTTTACCGTCAGTTCGGCTTGGCTGGACGCCTTGCTCCATTCGTCGCGCGGCCTGAGCGTAATGAAAATGTCGGTCAGTTCTACGCCCATCGGATCGGTGGCCACTTCGGCGGTGCCGATGCGGCTCCAGACGTGCTCCACCTCGCGCGGGAACTCGGCCAGGATTGCCCGCTCCATTTCTGTGTTGGAGCGTACCGATTCGGTCAGATCGGTGCCGGCCAGGCGCACGACGCCGATGGCAATCGCCCCTTCCGACAGTTTGGGCACGAACTCCGAGCCTAGATGCGGGGCGATCATGCCAAATGCCACAATCAGCACGCCCGCCGCGAAGCCGATTACCGCCAGCTTGTGCCGCATGGCGAACCGCAGAACCGGATAATGAATGGCGTGGGCCAGGCGCATCAAGAGCGGTTCGTGCTCTTCGATCCGCTTGGGCAGAAAGAAGCTGGCCAGCACCGGCATCAGTGTGAGCGACAGCACCATTGAGCCGAGC
>DASSFG010000140.1:0-18212 GCA_035694685.1 Pirellulales bacterium | reverse complement strand
GCCCTCTGAAATTTGACTTTTGACTTTTGTATTTTGCAATTTGACTTAGTAAACGGGCCTGCCATATAAGTCAAATCGCAAAATACAAAAGTCAAAAGTCAAAATGCTGGAGTCTTCAAACGTCGCCTTGCTGCTGGCCGTGCTCCATTCGCGTCAGACAAACGTCCCCCGAACTTCCTCGCGACGCACGGTGCCGTGAAAGCGGAGCGAGACGGCATCGTCGCCGGAGCCGATCGTAAACTCGAACGTGAGCTTGCCGGCCGCCATGTGCGCCTCCCGGATTTGCACTTCGTCGCCGTCGGGCGCGACGAGGCTGCCGTACAGCCCCTCGATCGACTGCACGAGCTTCAGCGTCGATTCGAATTCATCGCCTTCGCCGCTGTCGACCACGAGCTTGTAAGTGCGGTTGGTCGGAGCCTGCGGCGCGGGCCCCGCCACGGCAAAATCGGCGGGCGGATAGATGCGGGCCGCCTTCATTTCGCCGTTTTGCATCAATTCCAGCACGGCCTTGACCGACTCGTGCTTGAGCCAACCTTTTTCCAACCGCTCCGCCGAAGGCTTTGGCACCAGTTCCACCCCCGGACCGGCCGCGCTTTCCAGCACTTTGCCCTTCTGGTCGAACACCGCCCAATAGACCGTGCGAGCATGCCGCTTGGCGTTCTCGCGGATTTTGTTGGCGTCGAGCCCTTTCGTGCGGTTGCCGTTCACGCGTAGCAAGTCGGCCCGCTCAAAAGTCAGCGTCAAAACGTTCCAGTCTTTGCCGAACAGCGCCATGACCGTTTCCTTTCGCGAAGCGACCATTCAAAATACTGCGCGGACGGTCGGTTTTCAATGCAGGTCGGCCCGAGGTAATGTGGTAACAATGAGTTGGTCCGACAAGAAGTGGCAAGACCTGTAGGGTGGGACGAGCGAAGCGAGTCCCACCACACAGCCGGCCCAACAGGTGGGACTCGCTTCGCTCGTCCCACCCTAACACATCGTCAGCGGCTGACTGTTACTGCACTACTCGATCGCCACCCGGATCAAGCGGCGCGAGGCATGACGGCCCGCCTCCGCCAGCGGCGCACTAGGAGGATCGCCGCAGTCGGCGGAACAGCGAACACGGCGAGCCAGGGCAGCGTGACGGCCAGGGCAATCACCAATGCCTCCAGAGCGCCCACCAGCGACTCCCAAGACTGCTGGATGCTACGCGTCAAACGTGCTCCGAAGCCCGCCGCCGTTTCGGGTTGGTAGCCGTACACCTCCTGAATGTGGACGGTGATCGTGGCCAGATCCGTGAGATTGGCCAGCACTCGCAGGCGGGCTTGCGCTTGCTCGACCTCCCCGCGAACGCGAGCGATCTCGCGCTCGACCGCCAGCACGTCATCGAGCTTGGCCGTGCGGTCTTCGAGCAGCCGCAGTAGCCTCGACTCTTCCTGCTGTTTGTTGCGAATACGGGCTTCGACGTCGTAATACTCCTCACTGACGTCGTCGGAAGTGGTGCGCGCGCTGCGGACTTCGGCCAGGGCTTTGATCTCGGCGAGCAGGCCATCGAAGCGGCCTGTCGGCACGCGCAGCTTCCAGGTTCCCCAACGCGGCTCGCCCGAGGCGCCCACAAGTTGAGCGTCGGCCACAAAGCCCCCGGCGGACGTGGCCAGCGTCTCCAGCCGTTGCGCGACGGTGGCCAGATCTTCACAGAGGAGCTCGACGTCCGCCTTGTACACGATCTTGCGCGTCACGCCGTCCGCGGAGCCTTCAGGCGGAGTCTCGGCGGGCTTGCTGTCGGCCGGCATCATCGCAGCCGATCTCAGCGCGGAGACCTCACTCTCCACATCTCCCGCGGAATAGGATGCAGTACGTTGAGGCGGTTCCAACGAACTCTTGCCGCAGCCCGCCAGCAAGATTGCCAAGGTCAGCGCGCACGATCGCCAGGTTGTGTTCATAAAGATTGCTCCGGCAGGGTATCGACCCATATATAGAGACGCTCGATGGCGGAAAAAATTCCCGACGAGGTGCTATTTCTTTGAAATCGCTCGGTGGGCTCCGGGCACCCGCACGCGTGTAAATCACTTGTCCCACCCTGGCCTGCCCGAAATCCGCGTCATCGACGCGCGTGGGCTTACGCGTGCTCTGTTCCGCCGTAGGATGTCCTAGCCGCGTAGCGGCGAAAGGATGTAGCCTGGGGCGCCAGCCCCAGGATTCCGGTTCACACACAGCACGAAAAGCCCCATCAGGGGCGACAGGATCCCGACCGTCAAACCCCTGCCCCCCCTGACGGGGCTGAAACGGCGCGCTCTCGATCCGAAGTCCTGGGGCTTGCGCCCCAGGCTACAACATGCCGCCGCTACGCGGCTATAACAAACCGCGCGCGGAAGAAAACCCATATCAGCGCATCACACCGAAAGCGTCCATTTTGCGCTCGCCATTCGCATCCTACCGAGAACGCGTCGATTGCACCGCGCTATACGCCGGTTTAGACTTGTCATCGCCTGCACTGCGTCGCTTAAGCGGAGGTTTTTCAATGCGCTTTTCCCTCTCGGCACTGCTTGCCTGTTTGCTCTGCGGCCATTCGGCGTTCGGCGAAGATCCTCAAATCGGCGTGAACCTCAGCCCGAATGCGGCAGCCTGGCAGGCGCGACCCTATCAGGGCACGCTCGATACCGTCGCCATCGATGCCGATGGGCAAGCGGCCGCAGCCGTCGGGACGAATGGTCTGGTGCTGACGACGGCGGCGCCCATCGAACGCGATACAGAGATACGGGTCCGTTTTCGCATTTCTCTGCCGCCCGGCCAAGGCAGCGGACTGTACGTTGTCGCCGGCCAGAAACAGCCGAACGACAGCGCCGCGAACGCCTTGGCGGTGCAACTGTATGCTTATCCTGCGGCGGAGCAGGAGACGCTGAGCTGGACCCTCAGCGCCATGCCCGGCGAATCGCAAGGACTAGCCGGCAGCTATACGGCCAGAAGCCTGCCGGCCAATCGGCTGCTGATGCCCGACATGACGCGCCGCCGCATCGAGCAAGACTTTGCCGCCGAACCGACGCTGGCCAAACGCTGGCTGACGGTGCAATACCAGTTGCGGAAGAACTCCGCGCGACTCTGGCTCGACGGGCGATTGCTGCGCGAGTCGCGACACCCGCAGATCGACACGACAGGCTTCGTGCGATTGCACTTTCTGGCCGGCGCGCAGGTCAGCGAAGTGGAAGTGCGCGACCTGCCGCCGCAAGATCCGCGCTTCGAGCTCGTGTCGCTCGATCACCATCTCAATACGGCCAAGTTCGGAACAGCCACGATCGAACGGCAAACATTGCCGCCGGCCGGACAACCGGTGATCGTGGGCGGAGTGCCGTTTCTGCTGCCCAGGCCCGACGAACGCGGTCGAACGCACGTCGACCTGAAACCGTCGTGGCTGCGGTGCGGTCTGGTCGAAGGCGGCCAAGACCCGGTTTACAGCGACCTGCCGCGCTGGCGCGGTGCCACCGATCGCGATCCAGCGCGGATTCAATTCCGCATTCCCAACGGACAGTACACCAGGTTGCACCTGCTGGCCGCCTACACCGGTGAAGCCGACACCACGCCGGTCGTCAGCGCGCAGTTTTACCGCGACAACGCCGGGCATCCCGTCAACTTCACGCGCACCGTGCCCGACGCGAAAGCGACGTCGCCAGCCATGCTGCCGGTAGCCTCGCTGGCGGGCAATCTGCACCTGGTCACGATTCCGCTCGACCCGAACGGCCCGGTGGCGTTCAGCGACCAGCGTCACCTGGAGCTTGAACTGACCAAAGAGCTGCGCATTTATCGCGCCTTTCCTGATCCGACGTATTACAGCATGCACGGCGCGGGGCTGCCGAGCGGCGTTCACGTGTTCGGCGTGACGCTGGAGCGGCCGGCCGTCGAGGTCGATTTTCAGCCTGACCAGGTGGCCCACGTTTGGACTTCGCCCGCTCAGCCGAGCTACACCGCCACACTGAAGAACACCACGACAGCCGCGCAAACGGTCGAGCTGGAACTGGCCACCACCAGTCACGATGGCAGCGAAAAAACCGTAGTTCGACAGGCGGCACAGCTTGCCGCCGGCGCGACGCAGGCCGTAAAGCTGCCGCTCGCTTTGAAGCGCTACGGGTGCCATGCGGTCGAACTGACCGTCCGTTCGGCGGGCGAAGAACAAAAGCAGACGCGCAGCCTGGCATACCTGCATCCCGACACGCGGGAGCGGGGCAATTGGTCGGAAGGCAAAGGACCGATCTTCGGCATGTGGGACTGGAACGGCGGCCATCTTACGATCGGCGGCATGGACCGGCTGCGCGTGATGGCCGCGGCGGGCATGGAATCGTCGATGGGTTCCTTCGCCAGCTTGCCGTCCGAAGAACAAAAGTTCTTGGAGTCGATCGGCGCCAAGTCGTTCTTCGTGGCCTACCAGCTTGCGATGAATAAAACGACGCTTGGCGGCATCGAGTGGGACCCAACAAAACCGGCCGAAATGCAGGCCGCTCTCATCAAATGGCTGAAGGAGCAGCCCTACACCAAGCCCTCGCCGGTAAACGAGCCGGAATTGGCCGTGTTTTTTGCCGAGCCGCTGTTAGGGCCGGTCTCCTACCGTTGCCTGCCGGAATACTATGGCGATCCGCCGTATCAAATGACGCCCGACGAGCGAGCGGCTTATCAAAAGTACCTCGATCAGTTTCTGATTGCCGCGGCGGCCATCAAGAAGGAATGGCCCAACGCCAAGTGCCTTTTTCCTTGGGGCATTCCGAATTTTCCGATTCCCTTCTTGCGCGAGAGCAAGGAAGCGACCGCGCTGATGGACGGGCCGGCGATTGACCAGGTGCTTTTCGAGCGCATGCCCGAAATGCAAATCCACCAGGTCACGGTCGCCTCGGCCATGTGGCAGCTTAAGCAAGAATGGCTGAAGACCGGCAAGCCCTGGCCAAGCCTGAGCACGATCGAAGGGCCGGGCACGTCGCCGGCTCGGCCCGGCGCGGTCACGCCACAAGAAGAGGCCGACCATACGGTGCGGGTGGTGCTTATCCTCTCGGCCTACAACACCACGCGCTTCCTGGGATGGCCGGCCGCCTCACACTGCGCCGGCTACTGGGGCGAGCAGCATTACGGCAGCGGCCTCTGCGAGCCGATCCCCTTGCTCAGTCCGCGGCCCGTTTACTCGGCCTACGCCACGATGACGCGGCAGCTTAACCGCAGGAACTTCGTGCGCGTCGTGCCGACGCCCAGCAACTCCGTGTTCTGCCTCCAGTTCAAACATTCCAAGACCGGCGAATTACTGCACGTGCTCTGGACCTTGCGCGGAAAGCGGCCTGTGATTGTGGGTGTGCCGAAAGGCGCGGCGCTGGAGATTTTCGATAGCATGGACAATTCAACGAAGGCAGCCGAAAGTGGCGGCCAGGCGAGCTTCACCATCGGCACGTCGCCGGTTTACGTGTACGGGCTGAGCAACGATTTGAACCTGACGCTCGGCTCGCCCGACCACTCCGATGCCGCGCCCGGCCCGCACGCAACACTTTTGTCCGAACTGGGCGATGGTTCCTGGAAACAATCGCAGGAAACCGATGCAGACTACGAACAAGCGCACGAAGAATTCATCAGAAGGTTCCCCGGCAACTTTTCGGTGGCCGCTGGCGAAGGGCGCGAGCCAGGCGGCAAAGCGCTTGCCGTGCGGCTAGAGAAGCAGGACAAAGAGCGACGCACCATGCCGTTCTATGCCACGCTCGTTCCTTCGCGGCCGATCGTGATTCCTGGAAAGGCAAGCCACTTGGGCCTTTGGGTGAAGGCGGCGAGCGACTGGGGCCGCGTGGTCTATTCGCTCAAAGATGCCAAGGGAGAGCGCTGGTTATCGGTGGGCAAGAAGGCGGAATGGAACGTCGACGACACGCACAATTGGAGCGCCTTCAACTTTGACGGCTGGCGTTATATCACGTTCGAGCTGCCGGGAAACTCACCCTACGACCAATACCGCGAAGCCGGCGCGACCTTCTGGGGCAGCTACCAGGGCGACGTCGTAGTCGATCTGCCATTGACGCTGGAAAAGATCATCGTCGAGCGTCGGACCCACGTCATTCACGCAACTGAGCAGCGAGAGGCGGCCGGCGACGATGTATTGCTCGGCGCGCTTTACGCCGAGTATGAACGTCCCGCCGACAAGACCGACGAAGCGGTCCGACTGTCGCGATTGCAGATGCCTTTGCCCGATGCCGTACCAGACCTGGCGAATCCCATTCGCAAGCTGGACGAGGCCGGCACGTCGCCCGGCCCGGAGATCACGAAGATCAACCCACCGGAACGCGAATACGACGGTCGTCGCTGCCACGTCCACTTCGCACCGCTCGACGGAGCGACCGCCTACGACATTTGGGTATCGACGTACTCCGACGGACGCGGCGCCGTATTGCTGGGCAAAGACTGGGCCGCCCCCGGCCAACTGCTCAGCGGCTTGAGTCCCAACGTCGACCTCTATTTATTCGTCGTCGCCAAAGACGCATCGGGCAAACTCTCAAAGCCCGGCAAGCCGTTCAAGGTGAACCTGAAAGACATGTTCCCAATGAAGTGAGGTTGGACTGAGCTTGGCTCGCCGCCGCCCTGGGGCTATACTTCGTATATCCAAAAGCACATGTCGTTTCTCGCAAAGGAGGCCAGCGGCCCATGATCACTAAGGTTCAGAAATGGGGCAATAGCCAGGGGTTGCGGCTGCCAAAGCAGGTGCTTGAGATGGCGCAGATTTCGATCGGTGATGACGTGGAAATTGTAGTCGGCACCGAGGAAATTACGGTCCGCAAGGTCAAAAGCAAGAAGTTCGACCTGGCTGACATGGTGTCTCGAATGCCGCGGAGCTACCGTGGCGACGAAAACGCGTTCGGCGCTCCCGTGGGCAAGGAGCAATGGTAGTGGCGCGCTACATTCCAAAGAGAGGTGATTTCGTCTCACTCACGTTCGATCCCCAAAGCGGCCACGAACAAAAAGGGCGCCGACCGGCACTGGTGTTGAGTCACGAGCTTTTCAATCGACATACCGGAATGATTATCGCATGTCCGGTTACCAACACGGATCGCGGCGTACCTTTTCATTTGCGCATACCGGCAACCGCCTCGGTAACCGGAGTGGTCATGGTCGACCAGATGAAATCCGTCGACTTCGCTGCGCGACGTGCAAAGTTTATCGAGCCCGCTCCGGCTCCTTTGCTCGACGACGTGCTGGCGGTGCTCGATACATGCATTCGATAATCTGCCCTAGCTCGCCATGATTCTGCTTTCTGTCACGGAGGTCACCAAGCATTTCGGCCCCGAGCCAGTGCTGGCGGGCGTGACGTTCGAGATTCGTCCGGGCGAAAAGGTGGGACTGGTGGGCCCGAACGGCGCGGGCAAGACTACGCTGTTGCGCATCGTGGCAGGCAAGGACGAGGCCGACGCGGGCACGGTCGACGTGCACGCTTCTGCCCGCATGGAATACCTGGAGCAGCAGCCGGAGTGGCTCGCCGGCCGCACGCTGTGGGACGAAGCCATGACGGCCTTGGAAGACCTGGTGTCGCTGGCCCGCGACGCCGAAGCCGTCGCTCAGGCGCTGGCCGATGCCACCGACCCGCACGAACGGGCCCAGCTCGGCAAACGCTACGATCGCCTGCAATACGAATTGCAGCACCACGACGCCTATCATCTCGATCATAAGGTCGAACGCGTGCTCGACGGGCTCGGCTTCGACCGGGCCAGCTTTCGCCGTCCCATCGAGCAGCTTAGCGGCGGCCAGCAAAACCGCCTGATGCTCGCCAAGCTGCTTCTGCGAGAGCCCGACCTGATGCTGCTCGACGAGCCGTCGAACCATCTCGACATCGAAGCCACCGAATGGCTCGAATCGTTCCTCACTGAAACGGGCCAGGCGATGCTCGTCGTGAGCCACGACCGCTACTTTCTCGACAAGGTGACCGACCGCACGCTGGAGCTGTTCCAGGGCACGGTCGACGATTACGTAGGCAACTTTTCGGCCTACTGGAAGCAGAAGGCCGAGCGGCTGAAGGTGCAGGCGCGCACCTTCGAAAAGCAACAGGAACAGATCGCCAAGACCGAAGAGTTCATTCGCCGCAACTTCTACGGGCAGAAAAGCGCCCAAGCCAAAGACCGTGAGAAAAAACTGGCCCGCATCGAGCGGATCGAGCCGCCGCGTGAAATCGAAGGCCCGGCGATGGGCTTTCCACCCGCCGATCGCACGGGCGACATCGTGCTGCGTGCAGAGGGTTTGAGCAAGGCGTACGACCGGCCGTTGTTTGCCGATTTATCGTTTCAGATCGAGCGCGGCGAGCGGTGGGGCATCTTGGGCCCGAACGGCACCGGAAAGACCACGCTCTTGCGCTGCCTCATCGGACAAACTTCGCCCGACGAGGGGAACGTGCAGTTGGGCAAAGGCGTGCGCATCGGCTACTACGACCAATTGCTGTCCGGCCTCGATGGCGAGTCGCCAGTGGTCGAGGCCATCCGTCCGGCCGGCAAGGAATTCAACGAGCCGCAGCGCCGCAGCTTGCTGGCGCGGTTCGGGCTGACGGGCGACGCGGTGTTTCAGCGTGTGGACAGCCTGAGTGGCGGCGAGCGAAGCCGCGCTGCACTGGCTCAGCTTTCTGCCAGCGACGCAAACTTTCTGGTGCTCGACGAGCCGACGAACCATCTCGACGTGTGGGCCTGCGACTCGCTGGAGCGATCGCTCAGCGAATTTGACGGCACGGTGCTGTTCGTCAGCCACGACCGCTATTTTTTAAATCGAGTGGCCAATCACCTGCTGGTGGTCGAACCGGGCCGCTTCCGCGTCATCGACGGCAATTACGAGACGTACCTGCACTTCGTTCGGCAGGGCCTTGCCGCGCCTGCGGCCAAGGCCGCCGACTCGTCAAAAGTGGTGGAGAAAAAATCGGCAGGTGCGAAGACGAAGCGGGTCTGGCGATTTCCCTATCGCAAGCCTGCCGACATTGAGACGGAGATCATCGAGCGAGAAGTGCGCCTCGGCGAGTTACAGGCCGAGTTATTGTTGCCCGAGGTGCTGCGCGACGGCCGCCGCGTCAAGCAAGTGCAGACGGCCATTGCCGACGAGCAGCACGCGGTGCGAACGCTTTACGAGCACTGGGAAGAAGCCGCCGAGCGCACCGGCGAAGCGGTGTGACACCCCTCGCACCGCACACCCGAGGTTCGCAGCACGATGTCGCGGCTGGACTATGATTGAGGCGGCCCGACTTCTCACGAAGCCTGCTACACCGACTTTATTTGTGCGCCAAAAAATCGTAGAGCACATTGCTGGCCTTCGCCAATTCATCGAGCGAGAGCCATTCGTCGGCGGTGTGGGCCTGGTCGATGGAACCGGGGCCGAACACGACCGTGGGCACGCCCGCCACGGCGATTCGCGCCGCATTGGTGCCAAATGGCACGCCGATCTTCTCGCCGCGGCCCAGAACACGCTGCAAAGCCGCCACCAACCGGTCAGCCAGTGGTCCGTTGTCGCGATCGGCGAGCGGGGTGCTGAGCAGGTACGGATGCTCGTGCTCGATCTCCTTCCGGTTCACCCCCGCGTCACGCAGCCAGGCAAGAACTTGCTGGTAAGCCGGCAGGGCCTCCTCGCCGGGCAAAAGCCGGCGGTCGATTTCGATCGTACAGGCGTCAGGCACGGTATTGACACTGAGCCCGCCTTGGATGGTACCAACGCTGAGCGTCGCTTCTCCACAAAGTGGATGCGCTGGCGTCATTTTGCCCAATTCTCCCGCATAACGTTGCAATGCCTGCAGCACCGGCGCCATTGCATAAATGGCGTTTTGACCCCGCTCCGGCTGGGAACTATGGGCGGCCACACCGTGCGTGCGGCATTTCCAGCGGACGGCGCCCTTATGGGCCACCACCACGTCCAACTCCGTGGGCTCGGCCACGATCGCGGCGTCGGGCCGGCCCGGAATGATCGAGCCGGAGCCGGCTTGCCAGAGCTTTGGCAGTTCGCTGGCCCCGCTGTACCCGTGTTCTTCGTTCACCGTACAGGCCATGATGACCGTAGGCATGCCGGAGGGACGTTCTTCGGCCAGGCATGCCACGGCCCCGAGCATGGCGGTCATGCCGCCTTTGATGTCGCAGGCGCCGCGGCCATAGAGCCGTCCGTCTCGGACTTGCGGTTTCCAGGGATCGATGGTCATGCCGTCGACCGGTACGGTATCTTGATGGGCTTCCAGCAAGATTACTTCGCCGCCCGCCGCGACAGGCGTCGTTCCGTCAATGCGCGCGACGATGTTTTCGCGGCGCGGCTGCACGAGTTGCCGCTGCCAAGGCAAGCGTAGCCGCTCGAACAGCCGCTCGAGATAATCGGTGACACGCTCTTCGTAGAATTCCGGTCCGTCGAGGGGTCGTCCCATCGGATTGACGCTGGGAATGGCGACCAGATCGCTCAGCGTCTGCACCAGGTCGAGAGGCATGGATTGGCCTTGCACGGGGATGCGGGGAGGGTGCCCCGCATTCTACACCGCAGCGGGTTTGGCACCAGGGTACCGAAACCCCGATGAAGAGCACAAAAGCGCGGCGGTTTTCGGTGTTGCGCGGCTACTACCAGCTTGTAGGGTCGGCCGGCGCTCGTAAGTTCGCTCGTCCTGCCCTACGATGATGAGATGCGTGCGCTGTCTTACGAAAGCAGGGACTACAAATGTCACGAAATATATATCTTCCCCATCGCCGAGCGTTTATCGGCGCTCTCTCGGCCGGCTTTTTTACCGTCCGCGGGCTGTTCGCAGAGGAACTATTGCTCCCCACCCCGGCGATGACGGAAGGTCCGTTTTACCCGGACAAGCTGCCGCTCGACCAGGATAACGATCTACTGATCATCAACGATCAACTCACGCCGGCCGTAGGCACGGTTACCCATCTCACCGGGCGGGTGCTCAACGCCAGCGGCTCGCCGGTGAGCGACGCCACGATCGAAATCTGGCAGTGCGATGCCAACGCGGTCTATCTCCACACCGCCGACAGCCGGCGGAAAGCCGCTCAGCGGGACGCGAATTTTCAAGGCTTTGGCCGGTTTACCACGAACAACGAAGGCGAATATCGTTTTCGCACCATCAAGCCCGTGCCGTATCCCGGACGCCCTGCCCCGCACATCCACGTGAAGGTCAAGCGCGGCGATCGCGAACTGTTGACCACGCAGATTTTCGTGCGCGGTCACGAGGGCAACGCCAGTGACGGCGTGGTCAACTCCGCCCGCGACCTGGTCGATCGCGAGTTGCTGATGGCCGATTTCAAGCCGCTTCCCGACTCGAAGATCGGCGAGTGCGCCTGCCAGTTCGACATCGTCCTTGGGCGCACGCCCGACGAAAGTGATCTCCGTCGGGAGCGAAGTTGAGCAACTATACGAAGAATTGGTGAGGCACAAACACATGCGGAAAATTGTTTATATCTTGAGCGCGCTGGCCATTTCCGCCAGCGGTACGCTGTTGATCGCTCAGCCGCTGTCGCGCGGACGAGGCGGCGACGTGGTCGCGCCGTCGGTCGCAAAAATGATGACCTTCGACACTAACGAGGACGGCAAGTTGAGCAGGTCGGAAGTCACCGACCCTCGGCTGAGCGCCCTTTTTGATCGGGCCGACGAAGACAAAGATGGCGCTGTCAGCAAGGATGAGCTGATCGCCCTTTTTACTCGTGAGGCGGCAGCAGTGCGCTCCGGTGGCCCAGGACGTTTTGACGGACGGGGCGCCGGGCCAGATCGACCGTCGGAAGGGGCAGGCGGACCGGCCGCGGGTTTTGGCGGTCCTCCGCCGGGCGGCCCCGAGGGTCCGGGCGGCTTCGGCCCGAGGGGTGGACCTCCGGGCGGCCCGCCGCGACCGGGACAGATACTGCCGGGTTTTCTACAGGACGAGCTCCAGTTGACGCGCCGCCAGCGCGCGCAGCTCGAAAGGCTGCAGGCCGACGTAGACGAGCGGCTAGCGAAAATACTTACCGATGAACAAGCGGCGCAGCTCGCCGAGATGAGCAATCGCGGTCCCGGTGGCCGGCGTGGTCCAGGTGGTCCACCCGATAACGGCGCGGACTTTGGTCCTCCGCCACGAGAGCAAGCCGTGTCGCCGCCGGACCGCCGCTCGCGCGGCAGACGACCCTCGCGGCCTGCGGCGAACGACGAGCAGCCCTAGCGAACATGGTGGGCCGGCGAAGCGCAAGGTCGCTTGTCCCACCCTGCAAGAAGCTCCGATGGCGTGGCGAGGCCGAAATAAAGGCTTCACCTGCTCTTCGCTCGTCGCAAGCCGGTTGTCAGTTTCGGAACCCCGCCAGCTACGCCGCCGGCGGATTTCATTCCGCCACGTGGTGCTCTTTCACCGCGTTGAGCCGCTTCGCGCTGTCGTGCCTGAAGCCCTCTGGTTTGCCTCGCTCGCTTGGCCGGCTGCGGAATCTCGCCCGCGTCGGCAATTTTGGGGGTACGAGGCCGGTGGCGGCTGCCGGCCCCCAATTCCAGTTTCAGGTAGTGCGCGAGTAGGTCGATCATCTCCACGCCCGGTGGGAGCCGATCGTCGTCAAGAAAGCGCGAAAGCATGTGTGAATTAACGCCCGCTGCCAGGGCCAAGTCCGTCAGCTTCATGCCCGCTTGAAGCTTTGCCTGAAGCGCCTTACGCAAAGAACTGGTTACGCTCATAACACTCCTGACCTTCGACTTCTCACGAAGTCAGTTACGGACTCGTGAATAACCGCTAGTGGCGCGACCTGCCATACGGACATCGTGTGCAAGTGTCGCGCCGGATGAAGCTTGGCTGCGAACGAACTGAGCCGCTAACGACGTTATTGGAGGATGGCCTTCTCGGGCCGCCACCGGGCGAGTTGACGGGCTAGGAAGCCCATCCTCCCTGCGACCGGCCGCCCGTTTTGTTTTGTGAAAGCCCATCGAGGGAACTGCCGTCCGCCGGTTGCTTTTCGCCCGGCCGGCAAGCATTGTGGAAGGAATCCCCATGTTTTTTGAACATGTCAATGCGCAAAAGATCGACAAACAAGATACTGGCAGCGCCTCGCCGGCGCGCCCGACTGGAATCACTGGAAGACAGGCGGATGTTGGCTGGCGTTACGTATCAGGGCGGACCGTTGATCGGCCATGCGGCGGTGGAAACGATCTATTTAGGAAAGGCGTGGGCCACGGATCCGTCGTTGGCGCAAAGCGCCACCCGGCTCGACCAGTTCTTCGCGTCCGTGACCAACAGCAGTTACCTGGACATGCTCGCCGAGTACAGTACGCCGCAAGGCGGACAGATCGGCCGCGGCAGCTTCACCGGCCGCCTGAACCTTCCACAAGATAGTTGGACATCCGGCGTGATTACCGACCAGACGGTTCAGACCTTGCTCAAAAGCGAGCTATCGGCGGGCGTCATCGCGCCGCCCAACGGCAATCAGTTGCTCTACATCTTCACGCCTCCCAACGTGACGATCTACAAGTCGGGCGAGGCCAGCAACGGAAGGCCGGTGGGCTTCGCCGGCTATCACGACAGCTTGGTCGACTCGGCCGGCCAAACCGTCTATTATGCGGTGATTCCCAATCCCGTGGGCAACGACCGCGTGCCGGGACTCTCGGCGGCCGACCAACTGACGATGGCCGCCTCACACGAGCTCGCCGAGGCGGTCACCGATCCCACGCTCAATTCCTGGTGGGACGACAGTGGCGATGCCACGACGGGACTCGAGATCGCCGACTTTGCCAACCCCAGTACCGACACCGTTTATCTCGGCCCTTACGCCGTCGAGCGCGTCTGGTCCAACCGGCAGCAAGGTCTCGAAACTCCGGCCGGCGCCACGCTCGCTCCGTCAGGCAGTTCACCTGGGACGCCGGCAGGCGGAACGACGCAAACCGCGCCTCCGATCCCGCCTGACTTAGGACAGGTGGCCGCCGAGTTCACGCAGGTTCTGGGCTACTTCGGAGCGATCGTCTCGGCCGATTACGAACAGTTTCTGGGCCGCTTGCCCGACAGCGGAGGCTTGAACTACTGGGTCAGCACGATGCAAGCGGGCATGTCGGAAAATGCGGTGGCCGCCGCCATCCTGGCCTCCAGCGAAGCAGTCTCGGACGCTGGAAGCACGAACGTCGCCTGGGTCGACGGCGTCTACCACGACTTGCTCAACCGCGCTGCCGATCCCGGTGGAGAGCAATTCTGGCTCGGCCTGCTGGCAGCCGGCGCCAGCAAGGGCGCGGTGGCAATGGGCATTGCCAACAGCTTCGAGCACGAGTCGCTCGTGGTAGAGGGCGACTACCAGAACTTGCTGGGGCGTTTGCCGACGCCGACGGAAACTGCTTATTGGGCCGCACAACTTCCCGCGAGCGCCAGCGACGCCCCACTGACGACCGCGCTGATCGGCTCGCCGGTCTACTTTAACAGTCCGAGCAAAGGCCAAGGCACGGCCGCTGCCTGGGTGTCAAGCGTGTATCACGATCTGTTCGACATGGCCCCGCCTGTCGGCGAGGCCGGCTGGTGGGTCGAGCAATTGCAAGCCGAAAGTTGACGACGATTCGTTCGCGGTGGCGCCAGCGATCGGATTGGCTTTCTAGCGGTATCAAGTCGCGATACACTTGCTTGAAGCACCGCCGGAGCGCCTATGTCCAAGAGCTTTATCGTTATTCCCGCCCGACTGGCCTCGACGCGGTTGCCGCGAAAGCTCCTGCTGCGCGAGACGGGCAAGAGCATCATTCAACACACCTATGAAGCCGCGCAGCAAGCGCACAAACCGGCCGGCGTTTGTGTGGCGACCGATCACGAAGAGATCTTCAACGAGGTGCAGTCGTTCGGCGGGCAAGCTCAGATGACCAGTCCTGACTGTGCCAGCGGCACGGATCGCGTCGCCGAAGTCGCCCTTAAGTTGAGTGAGGTCGACATTGTCGTAAACGTCCAAGGCGACGAACCGGAGCTGGCCGGCACGGCCATCGACGCGGCCATTGCGTTAGTCGAGGCCAACCCGCAGGCGGTGATGTCGACGTTGGCTACGCCAATTCGCGAGCGTGACAAGCTGCTCAATCCCGGCTGTGTGAAAGTGGTGTTCGACGAGCGCGGCCGGGCGCTCTATTTCAGCCGCAGCCCGATTCCACACGCACGTGAATGGCGCGATGACCTGCTCGCGGCGGAGCCGCCGCTCTTCTATCAGCACATTGGCCTGTATGCCTATCGCCGGGAGTTCCTCTTATCGCTGACCAACTTACCACCCTCGCGGTTGGAGCAGACGGAGAAGCTGGAGCAGTTGCGCGTGTTGGAAGCCGGCCACTCGATTGCGGTCGCCGTCGTGCCGCACGTCACGCTTGGCATTGACACGCCGGACGATTATCAGGCCTTTGTCGCGCGCTGCCGCCATCGTTAAATTGGACGCAGCGGAGCAAACGTCGGTGACCAAAAAATGCGGCTTTTTGAGAAGGAGCATTGAACGTGACGGATCGGCCGCGTTTCCCAAAACGATCTGCTGCAAGGACTTCGGCGGCTTCCAAGATTGGTTTAAGACGGCGGTAAATATTTCTTGCGAGGGTAGCAGCCGATGGCGTCGATTTATTGTAAACTGACCGGTTGCGGGCGGTTGTTCAAGGCGGCGAACTTCCTCAGGCGCAAGGCGGGCGCCAATCTACAGGAGTCGGTACAATGCAGGCGAACTCATCGGTGGAACAGTTGTTGGCCACGATCGACGCCATTCCGGCCGGCCAAGGATCATTTCAAATGTGGGTGCCAAGCCAATTGACCCTGCGTAATGAGGCGGTCGTATCGGAATTGGCGATGGGATTTCTCCTCGACCGCATCGTCGGCAAAGGGCTTTACCCTCGCGGTTACGAAGAAGGCGACGGCGGGCGGCTGTATAAATACGCCGACACGCTCAGCGCCTAAGGGCATTGTCGGGCCTGGCAATTAGCGAGCCGAGATGTTCGCTGTCCGTCTAACGTGAATCGACCGGCTTGTCGTCACTCGGTTCGCCGTTGGGAAACGGATCGTCTCCGAGTTTGGGCGTCGCATCGGGCTTCTCGGCGTCAGCCGGTGCTTTGCCATCATCCCTTTCGCCCGACGCGCTGGCGGCCTTCGATAGGGCCCGTGTCAGCGAGCTTGTCAGACCTCGCAAGAGTTTGCGTGCGGGGCGGCCGTTCCTTTTCGGGTTCGCCGTCGTTTGCTCGTCGCTCGCTGAGGCTTTGGCGTCTGCAGACTCGTCGTCCTCCGCCGTGGGCGTCGGAGTCGCGTCGTCCTTTTCCGCCGTGCCCTGCTTTTCTTCTGCCGACATTTCCTCGTCGTCGGTCGAGGTCAGCGACGATTGAGTCGCGTCTTCTTCTGCTTGGGCCGACGCCTCGGCGGTATTCGTCTCGCTCGGGGCCGGTTGGGTGGGCGGCGTCTGCACAGGTGGTTGATAAGCCGGCGCGGGCGCCGTTGCGGGTGTGCTCTTTGACTGACCGCAGCCAACGATCACGGTAGCGGCGACGAGCGCCGCGAGGCATAGCAATCGGTGCATAGCTTTTACTCCTTGAATGGTGGCCGTCATTGTAGACCGGCGCGGGCTTGGACCGCAAGCGCCGCCGCTAGGCGGTGTCTCAACAGTAATTTGTCCGGCAGAGGAGAGGGTACCCGGAGTCCCACCAAACAGCCGGCCGAAATAGGTGGGACTCGCATCGCTTGTCCCACCCAACATGTCATCAGCAACTCACTGTTAAGATACCAGCCGCCATTACCATTTCGAGGGCAAGGGCAGGTTATACCACGGCGTCAGCCAAAGTGCGAAGCTGAACGCCGCCAAGGCCACGATCGCTGCGGGGGCCGCGACAAGAAGCGCGCACCAGACGATCGCGAACCTCGCCGGATCGAGAGCGGCAATACCACGCGGCAAGGTTGTCTCACGCCGAAAATGGCCGACGATGCGGTAGCACGCCACCAGCGACAGCGAAATAGCGAGAAGGCCATCGGGCCACATCAACATGTAGTATGCAGCGTGATACCAAGGTCCTCCGAAGCTCCATTGGTAGCTCGCCATCAGCAGATGTACGATGCGACTGCCTGCCGCGACCGCCAGCATTACCGTCCAGAAAAAGCCCTCGTGCAGATAGCGACGGCCCTGCCGCCAATCGTCGTTTGTCGGTCGTGAATCTTCCCAGGCGACGGCAGACCACCGGCAAGCAGAAGTGCCGGTCAACACCGCGACCACCAACGTCGCCGCGATCCAAACGTGTGCCGAATGCGGCATTAGGGCGCCGTGCATGTAGGGCGATGCGCGCCGAAATCCACTGGTCGCCAACCACACGTCCGAAGCGTAGCCCGCCAGCAACGATAGGCAGAGCATGGCAACGGCGAGCGCGAATCGGCGTCGGGAAAGCGCCGGCAGCTTGCTCGCCGGTAGAATGGCCAGCGTGCACGCAACCGTGCCCGCCAACGATCCCCAAATGAACGGTGGATACCGTGCGGCGAAGCTGACGCCAGTGCGACTCGTAAGAAACCGCACGGGGGCAGTCGACTCGATTCCTTCAATGGCGACGTGAACCAGATACATAATGGAAAACTTTTCCCACCAAATCAGCAATGCTAATAGCGACGCCGCCGCCAGCGAAGCCAGCTTGAACCATTTTCGTGGCGCCTTTGTGCTGGCAGGAAGCATTGCCGGCCTGGCAGCCATCAGCAGCAATAGCAGGTCGAACAGCGCAGCACGCAGTGATTTTCCGGTGGCCTGGAAACCATCTGACTGATCGACGAGAGCGATGATGCCGGCGGTCTGCAACCGCCTGAGAGCGAAGCCGACGGCGAGCAGTGCGATGGCCGTCAGTCGCCAGAGCATGGCCCAGCGAACTCCCCCGCGCTGGGCCGTGCTGAGCGAGCGGTTGCGGCGAAAGTGCCGCCAGAGATCGCACGCCTGTTCCCCAATGGCGACGGCTCCCCAAGTGGCCAAGGCGACGAACAACCCATCGGTCCACGAGGCGATGTCGTGTCGGACTTCGGTCAGACCGGCCGCGATGCCGAAGATGCCGATCATCAGGCCCCGCAGGCTGAAATGCCACCGGCGAGACGTCATGGCGGCATTCGAGAGGGCATGCATGCCCGCATTATAACGATCGCCGAAGACGGTGGTGTTCTTAACAGTGAGTTGTGCGGCAGAGGTGGCAATTATCCGTAGTTGGTTATAGGTATGTAAAAGCGGGGACGCCTCAAGAGGGTTAAGGTTGAGTTGTTGCCAACCAAACCCTGTTTTAGGAGGTCGTCCCCGTGAAAAAGAGCAAAGCCTATCGTTCGACGGAAGTCAAGAACGTGG
>DASSFG010000139.1:0-13010 GCA_035694685.1 Pirellulales bacterium | reverse complement strand
CGCTCGTGAGCGTCGACAAAAACTGATCGGTCGTCTGGGTCTGCGATTGCAGCGAAGAATTGGTGTTCCACGCCGACCCGAGATAGACGGCCTGCGCCTGGACGTTGGTCAAAAGCGCACCGCCGTTATAGGTAACGGTCAACAGCTCGCGGGCTTCCAGCGATTCAAGTCGGGCTTCTAGCGCAAATCGCCGCGATTTCTTCTTACCTTTTGATCGGCGATCAGGGGAGGTGGATTTTGCCTGCCACCGCCGCCAGATTCCAAAAGAATGACCTTTCATAGGGACGAGTTCTCCGCCTTCAAGGCAAAACATCTTCACTCGGCCGTTACGCGAACGGCAGAGAGTTCACCCGGTGACTTCTACATTTAGAGAGCAATCGCCGCGCTGTCAAGCAAATTGGTCGCTACCGCAAAATGACGATTCTGTCAGGTTTTGTGGTGCTCACACGGCCCTAACAATTTGCGCCCCGTTGCTTTGCTCATCGACCGGTCGGCCATTGTCACCGCAGGTAGATCGACGGTGATTTTGGCGGCCGGCTTGTAGCTTTCCTATTTTGTCAAACGTGCGACAGCGACTTGCGCGCGCCGGCCGCCATAAAATCCGTTCCTATTTCAGACGCGCCTACAAATACTTCTTGCCCAGGCCGCAAAGGATTTGTAGAAGCGTTGGCAGTGGAGTCGCCCTGGCCAGTGGGCCGGTTCCAAGAAACACCTAGAACATCGGACTTGCCCTGCGGGGAAAGTCACCAGCGCTCGAATCACTTTTCGACCTTTTTTCGAGCCTGTCTCAATTGGCCATCCCAGGAACGGTAGGAGGTTTCAAATGTCGCTTTTTACCCGTCTTTCTCGTCGGCTGCGTCGCTCGGCAAAACCAGCGCGATTGCGCCGGCCCGGCGCTGCAGGTTCACGTTTGCGGCTGGAATCGTTGGAGCAACGAGCGCTGCTCGATGGTTTTGGTTTTTTCAGCTCCGGGCTTGCTACCCATTTTGCACTCGAGGCGCCGCGAAATGTCATCGCCGGCAGCCCTACGCAGGTGGAAGTGGTTGCCCTTGATGCCGCAAATCATATCGTGCCCAGTTACACCGGCACCGTCACTCTAACGAGCACGGGGCCAACGAGCGGCGCCGGCGCAGACGTGTTGCCGTCGCCGTACAACTTCGCCAGCAGCGACCATGGCATGCACCGGTTTAGCGTCACGCTGGGAACGGCCGGCGTCGCCGACACGATTACCGCGGCCGACGGCGCCTCGCCGCAGGACGAAGGCCAGATTACCCTTACGCCGGCTGCCGCGCCGGTCGCGACACACCTGGCTGTGTATGCGGCGGAAAACACGACCGTGGGAACACCTACGACCGTGTGGGTGGTGCCGCTCGACGCGTCGAACCATCCAGTGGCCAATTACACGGGCACCGTATCACTGTCGACCAGCGACCCGAACGCTACTGTTACAGGGCCAAGCACCGGTAACCACGGCTACTTGCAGTTTCAGGTGACTTTGGAAACCACAGGTCCGATCACGCTGACCGCCAGCGACAACGCCACACCCACGGCCAATACCGGCACTTCGGTAATCAACGTCAATCCTGCGCCGGTGGTGACTCACTTCGGCGTGTATGCGGCGGAAAACACGACCGTCGGAACGCCCACGACGGTTTGGGTGGTGCCGCTCGATGCCGCGAACCACCCGGTGGCCAACTACGCGGGCACGGTATCACTGATGACGACGGATCCGAACGCTACCGTTACCGGGCCAACAACCGGCAACCACGGGTATCTTCAGTTTCAGGCGACGTTTCAAACCACCGGCCCGATCACGTTGACGGCCAGCGACAACGCCACGCCGACGCCCGATACCGGCACATCGGTAATCAATGTCAATCCAGCGCCAGTGGCCACTCAGCTTTTTGTCATCGCACCGCGTCACGTGGTGGCAGGAGTGCAAGAGCCTGTTCTGGTAGTGGCCCTCGATGCATCGAATCATCCGGTGCCCAACTACAGCGGAACCGTGACGCTCGCCGACGCTGCCGCCGGCATTTCGACGCCATACACCTATCAGTCGAGCGACCATGGATATCACGTCTTCATGATAACGTTCCCCACCACCGCCACCGGCTGGCAGACACTGACCGCGAGCGACGGCAACCTCACCGGCATGGTGACGGTCAACGTGCTTGCACCGCCCGCGACGACTGGCGTGACTGGCGGAGCCATCAGCGTTCGTGGTGGAACAGGCGGCTCGGTAGTTCTGGGAGGAACTCCCACGACCACGATCGCGGCCGAACACGCTCGCTATCGTCGATAAACATCGAGGATTAACCCTTTGGAGTGCGGCGATTTATCGCCGCTTTGACTTGCGGCGGAGCCGCTTTCTTTTGATGCGTCGGCCGGCGACCAAGAACCGGCACGATGAGAGAAAGGTCGCTCCGCGACCGACAAAAGCGGCGATAAATCGCCGCACTCCAAAGCCTACTCCACCATCTTTGCGCGAACTTCGGGCAGAGGATATTCGAGTATCGTGGCGGGCCGGCGGCGGTCGAGTTCAGACAGCCGCCGCCAGCCGCGGGTGACGAGCTGTTCTTGCTCGCGCACGTAGTCGGCGTCGAGATGGCGTTTGTCAAACAGACCGTCCACTGAAACCGGTTCGAAATCGCGGTCGACGATGAACTGAGCCAGCGCTGGGTTGCAGCGGATGTGACGCTCCCGCGTGGTGTGCAGCGTTTCGGGATCGATCAGGCCGATGACGTAACGCAAATAGAGATCGCTCTGGGCCAGCGACTCGACGTCGCCGCCGCAGACGTCACACAGATAACCTTCTTCGCATTTGGCCACGGGAGGAGGAAAGTGGAAAGTGGAAAGTGGAAAGTGGGGCGATGCGGCAGGAGCGCGCGAACCGCATCTCACTGGTTTGGTGCCAGCCCCAAAACGTCGGCCATGCCATACAGCCCGGCGGGCTTGCCGGCCAGGAACTTGGCGGCGGCCAGAGCACCGTGCGCATAGCAATCGCGGTTGGTGGCTTTGACGGCAATCTCCAATGTCTCGCCGAGCAAGCCGAAGATGATCGTGTGCTCGCCCGGGTTGTCGCCCACGCGCACGGCGTGGTAGCCGATCTCGCCGTGAGGCCGCGCGCCCACGCGACCCTCACGGCCATGCTGCGACGCCTTTTGACCCATGACGCCCGCAATGATCTCACCGAACTTGAGCGCCGTGCCGCTGGGTGAGTCTTCCTTGTAACGGTGATGGCGTTCAATGATCTCGACGTCGGCGCCCGCAGGGTGGTCTTTGAGCGCCGCCGCGGCAAGAGAAGAAAGTTTCATCGCCAGGTTGACTGCCAGGCTCATACTTGGCGACCACAAGAGCGGGATCTGCCGGCTGGCTTCGCGCACCCGAGCTTGTTGATCGACCGAGAGACCGGTCGTGGCCAGCACCAAAGCTTGGCGTCGCTCGAGGCACGTTTCGGCAATGGCCATGGCTCCCGCCGGCGCGGAAAAGTCGATCACCACGTCCACGGCGTGGCTCAAGCTGCTCGTCAACGGTACGCCCAACTCGCCGACGCCTGCAAGCAGCCCTGCATCTTGTCCAAGTCGCGGATGATTCGCGGCGTCGATGGCGGCCACCAGCTTCATTTCCGGTTCGGCGCTCACCAGCGCCACCAATCGCTGGCCCATCCTGCCCGCCGCGCCGTGAATGGCTATCGTTAATTGCATGTTTTTAGGTCTTAGGTCTTGGGTCTTAGGTTTTTAGGGATTAGCTAATCTTTACCCGTACTCGCTGATCTCGTCCCTGTCCAGGGCATCGAAATGGCCGTCCGCGATTACCGGGCACAACGGCATCGGTGGCTGGGGCAAAGCTGGCCGCCTTCGACCCAACATTCGTCGACGCCCTGCCGGCCAGCGATGCCCCGGTGGGTGCATTTCCTCACGCATCGCCTTGCTCGAAAATCATGTCCGCGTCGCGGCTCTGTCTGAGCCACCGAACAAGCTGCCGTCGGCGACTTTTGAGCGTGCAATTCGCCGGTTATCATTGCGAACAGATATTTCAGCGAATCTCATTTTAATCATGGCTCGGGGAGAAGTTCGATGGCTATCGTCGTCGTTTGTCCGTCGTGCGGGCACCGCGCGGGTGCAAAGGAGGAGTGGGTTGGCCGGCAAGTAAAGTGCCCCGGCTGCGGTGGAAAAGTCACCGTCACGGCGTCTGCAGCACCGACGGATCGTCCAACTATTCCCAAGGTTTCACCGACGTCGCCGTCGCCTGGCAAACCGGCCCCAAGCGGCACGGGCCCGCGTGCGAAGCCATCACCAGCCCCGCCTGGGACCGCGCGCCGGCGCACGGCGCCGGCTGCTCCTCGCCCTGCCCCGCCGTCGCAGGAGGGCGGTGTTTTCGACCTGCGCGGCGACGTCGGGCTCTCCAACGGCGATCCCCTGGGCGCACCCCTCACGAGCGCACCGCTCGGTGCCGCATTAGGGCCGCCTCCTCGCGCAGCGAGTAAGAAGGGTGGCTCTGCGAAGACGGTCTGGATCGTGTTAGGGGTGGTGTTCGGCGTGATGGGCTTAGGTTGCGCGGGAGTGTTCCTGGTCGGTCTCGTCTCAGGCATTCAAGCTGCCCGTGAAAGAGCTGCCCAGTTGCGCGGCTCGACGCCGCTGCCCTCCAACCTGCCTGTCTGGTCGCCTGACCCTTCGCTTAGCAACCAGCTCGCCACCGACGTCACGTTTGACAGCTATTCGCTGCGTTTGCCGAGCGGCTACACGCCCACGAACCTGCCGGTTTCCAAGCAGGCGCCGGCGGGAGTGCGTATACAAAACTGGATTTGGGCTGACGCACCCGCGCCGGACGGTACTCGCCGCGTCATTATGGCGATCCTGGCCGAATCCACAACGCGGCGACACTCCAATGACCTCGATGGGGAGGTCCGCGCTTATCTTCAGGGAGCGCGGCGCGAAGCTGTTGGCGGCCAGTTCATACCCGGCTCGACGACGAAGGGACAACTCATGGGCCAGCCTTTCGCTCGCGTAACGTACACCGTTGTCTCTCCGCAAGTCAGCCTGCACACAATCACGTTTCTAGGATTTGACGGCGAAAAACGTATGTTGTCTCTCCTCTTTGCTTGCAAAGATGCCGAAGGCAGCGAGGGCTACAAATTGCTGGAAACCTGCCTGTTGTCCCTGAAGCGACGCTGACTTCGACTGTATTCTTAGGCAGTTCCTTGCGATCCCGGGGATGGTGTACCTCGCCTTCGAACTCGAACTCTATCTCGCCTGCGACCGGTAGTTTGTCGGTGTCGTGAATGAATGTTCTCAGCGTTGACCAAACGGGGCGAGCTTAGCAGATTTCAACCGCCGGCCATGCGAGTGCCAAATGCGGAAGCAGTTTCATGGCCCCTTGATTTGGCAATTCGGCAACGCTCTACGAAGTTGTGCCAACCCAGAATCCGTGACCTGAGTGTTGCGGAGATCAAGCCGTTGCAGGTTCGTCAGTACTTGCAGGTGAGCCAATCCAGCGTCCGCGACTTGGGTCGTGGAGAGGTCGAGCCGTTGCAGGTTCGTCAGTACTTGCAGGTGAGTCAATCCAGCGTCCGCGACTTGGGTCGTGGAGAGGTCAAGCCGTTGCAGGTTCGTCAGTACTTGCAGGTGAGCCAATCCAGCGTCCGCGACTTGGGTCGTAGAGAGGTCGAGCCATAATAGGTTTGTCAGTCCTTGTAGGTGAGCTAAGCCGGCGTCCGTGACCTGAGTGTGGACGAGACGAAGCCCTCGCAGGTTCGTCAGTCCATGCAGGTGGGCCAACCCAGTGTCCGTGATCTGAGTGCCGTCGAGAATGAGCCCTTCAGGTTTGTCAGTCCTTGCAGATGAGCCAACCCAGCATCTGTGATCAGAGTGTCGTCGAGATTGACCCATTCCAGGTTTGTCAGCCCTCGCAGGTAAGCCAACCGGGCATCCGTGACCTGAGTGTAGGCGAAATAAACACCCTCGATTTCGTCAAAGTAAACCCGGGGAAGCCACCGCCGCGGAAACGCTATTGGGAATGACTCCGTCGTGGCTTGCTGATCCATGTAGTATGCCTCTCCACCCAGAGCTTCGATCGCTGCCACCGCCCGCCGCTGCCGCTCGGCCGGGACTCAAGGCAACGCAGAGCAGCGTGACGAGCACGAGCACCGTGCGCAGCGAAACCTGCACCCAACGACGCTTCGGCTTGAGCTTGGTGAGGAGGTTGGCCATGCCTTCAGCATGAGGCGATCAACGGCGGCCGGCAAGAGCGGCGGCTCAGCCAAGTCTCTTGTAGAGCACCAGCCGCATTGTTTCCTGGTAGCCGAACGCCGCGGCTGCTCGGGGCGCCCGCGCAGCGGGTCGAGGCCGTTGCTTTGGGCGACCGACGCGGAGCAAGAATCACGGCGAATGGTGAGTTGGGCAGGCGTCGGGTGGCGGAGCGGTTCGGCGGTGCTGCTACGGCACGACGGAGCGTGCCTGCTACTTTACGCTGCCCGCCTGCGACTGGCTGAGCGCTGCGGCCGTCGCATGGGATTAAGGCGGGGTTGGAGGGGGGATTAGTGGTTTGGGAAGGCAGACCACGCATGGCACGAATAACACGAATCCTCTCCTTCGGGTGATTCCTATGATTCGCGTGATTCGTGGTTCAGTCAGCCTTCGCCCCAGGTTGGGCAATGGCCGGAGGGGCATCTTTGTTTGCTTTGCGGCCTTTGTTCGTCACGGCCCGCACTGGTTTATGTATCTGATATTTTGTTCAGGTGCGGCACGGCGATAGCTGCGGTCGGGGGCGCGCAGCGGGGACTTCCGGCCAAAATGGCAGGCGGTGCCTCCACCGAAACTGTGGCAGTCTTGCTTGTGGTTGGCAGTCTTGCTCGTCCGGGCAGGACGGTTGAAGACGTTTCGGACAACGAGCAAAACGTGGCAGTCTTGCCTTTTGTTGGCAGTCTTGCTCCGCCGGGCGGGAAGGTTGAAGCCTCTTCGGGCAAACAAAACGTGGCAGTCTTGCCCCGGTTGGCAGTCTTGCTAGTGTCGGCGGAGCGGCTGAGGTCGCTCCGCGGCAGGTGAAAGCGGCGATATCGCCGCACTCCAAGGCCGAAAATGGCGCGAAACGCCATAGATGACACATAGATGACAAAACGCCGTCCATAGATGACAAATCCGACCCCCAAAAAAGCCCATAGATGACACAATTTCGCATAGATGACATGACAAAGCGCATTTTTCTATCGGGGGGTGGGTGAGAATTCTGGGTTCACGGTTCAGGAACGGGGATAGACCTCCAGCGCGCTGGAGGTCTCCACTTTATGGTACGCCGGTCGTTTGCGATGAATTTGCCGCCATTGAAATGGTTTGGCAGCCTTGCATGATTCAGGGCACGTCGAAGGCATCCTTTATCCGCGCCCATCAGTGGAATCCGTCGCTCCCGCCGGCGGGCTACCCGGAGGGGCTAAAAAACCTGAATCTTGGCGGCCTTTTGGCGGGTATGATGGTAGGAAGCGTTGCCTGACGAGGTTTGCTTCCACTTTTGTTGAAAGGACCACCCGCCGATGCCGAAGCGCCGCTTCGCCGCAGCCTGGGGAGTGTGGCTGTGCTTGTTGGCCGGATGCCAGGACCATAATCGTTATGAAATTGAACTCGAGCCGGAAGGGGCCGAAATGGTCCGCACGCTGACGGCTTGGCGCGTGCCCGAAAACCGCGGCAAAGACCGCTTCCCCGCGAGCGAGGTTGAGCGAATTGCCGCACTTTACCCCGACCAGTTGAAGGCATTGCCCAATCGACATGCCTTTCGCGGGCGCTTCACCGGCAAAATGCCGGCCGACGTGGGCGGCGCGGGCCAATATCACTTAACCTCGACGCCGCTGGGCACGGCGGCTATCTACGTCGAACGATTTCGCGGCAGCGACGATGTGGAACTGCACATCGATGATCGCCGCAAGGCGGCCGACGAGTTGACCAACCTCACCATCGGCTGGTTTCAACGCGAGATCGGCCGCGACCCGAACTTTGCCCGCATTCGTGCCTTTCTCGATCGCGATTTCCGCCACGATCTGCGCAACCTCAGCCACTATTGGGCGATGGCCCGCGCCAGCACCCACCAGCAGGCGGCCATCAATCAGGAGTTCTGGGCCCGCGCCGCGATGTACCTGGTGGAGCATGGTTACTTCCGCATCGACGAAGTGCCGGCGGCGGTACACATCGAAGCCACCAACGACGCCGAGCAGCAGGTGCGGTTTGTCATCGACTTGCTCTCGCGCAAGATCTCGCCGGAAGACCAGCCGTCGATCGCTCGATCGCTCAGTTTCTTGACCGATACCGGGCGAGCGCAGATTTCGCTCGACGCCTATTTGCAGACGACCCCGGAGTTTCGCCGCCGCGAACAAGCCTGGCGACGCGCCCAGACAACCAACCCCTCGGCCCCGCCGCCCGACCCGAAAGACATCGTGTTGGCGTTGGTAGCGAGGCTCTTTTTCGGTCTCGACCTGCTTAGCCAGAACGACGAGCTGCGGGTAGCGCTGTCGGTGCCGCTGCAGCCGTTTGCAACCAACGGCACGTATCTGACGGCGTCGAACCAGGTGATCTGGGCGGCGTCGCTGGGACATGGCAATGAACTGCCGGTGTTTGCCTACGCAGCCTGGAGCGTGCCGAACGTGACGTTTCAGGAGACGCACTTCGGTGGTCTTGCCTTAACGGGTGAAGATCTGGCAAATTACGTCGCCTGGTATACGGGTTTGGAAGAATCGCAGCGGAGCGAATGGGACGCGTTCTTGACCGCACTCGAGCCGGGCCCCGGTTTAAGTGAAGTGGTGCAAGCGTTTAGCTTCACCCATCGCGGCGGCGAGCCGCCTGCCGGCGCGCCCGCCATCCAGCAAGACGTGTCGAATTATGTGAAGAAACTACTGTTGCCCAACCTGCCGCGGATACGAGGCGACGGTAGACGGTAGACGGCAGACGGAATACAGGGGTGATGACGAAGGTCTAATCACCGCATGACGAGGATGACATAGATGATCCGAACCACGCTTTTTCTGCTGGCGGCGACGCTGGCTTCCCACGCCTATGCGGAGGAACGGCTCGAAGCGATCGGCCGCAAGATTGAGACCTTCGAGCTGCGCGATTACCGCGGCAAGACGCACGCCCTCAGCGACTTTGGCGAAAAGCCGGTGGTGGTGGTCGTCTTTTTGGGCTGCGAATGTCCGCTGGCCAAGCAATATGCCCCGAGGCTGCGCAAGCTGGCTGAAGAATATGGATCCCGCGGCGTGGCGTTTCTCGGCATCGACTCCAACTCGCAAGACACGCTCACCGAGTTGGCGGCCTACGCCCGTGTGCATGAAATCGAGTTTCCTTTGCTCAAAGACGCCGGGAACGTCGTGGCCGATCAGTTTGGCGCCGAGCGAACGCCGGAGGCCTTCGTGCTCGATCGCGATCGCAAGGTTTGCTATCGCGGCCGGATCGACGACCAGTTCCTGATCGGCAAACAGCGGCCCGCGCCGACGCGCCGCGACCTGGCTTTGGCGATCGACGAGCTGCTCGCGGGCAAAGATGTGAGCGTGGCGAAGACCGACGCGCTGGGTTGCCATATCGGCCGGGTTCCCAAGCGCCTGCGCCAGGGCGAAGTGACGTACTCGAACCAGATCGCCCGGCTGCTTCAGCAGAAGTGCGTCGAGTGCCATCGTTCGGGCGAGATCGCTCCCTTCCCGCTTACCGATTACGAGGAAGTCGTCGGCTGGGCTGAAACGGTGCAAGAGGTTGTTCACGAGGGCCGTATGCCGCCCTGGTTCGCCAACCCCGAATTTGGCAAGTTCGCCAACGATGCTCGCTTGAGCGACGAAGAGAAGCGGCTGCTCGACGACTGGGTGGCCGCCGGCTGTCCGGAAGGCGACCGCACGCAACTGCCCCCGCCGCGCGAGTTCACCGTCGGCTGGCAAATACCGCAGCCCGATCAGGTAATCTTTATTCGCGATGAACCGGTGACGGTGCAGGCCGAAGGAACGGTGGCCTACCAGTATTACTCGGTCGATCCCGGCTTTAAGGAAGACAAGTGGATCAAGGCGGCGGAGTGCCGGCCCGACAACCGTGCGGTGGTACACCATATCGTGGCCTTCTTCGTGCCGGCGGGCGAGAAGCTCCGCGACGGCTTGCGGGGAGCAATGGTGGGCTATGCACCGGGCATGCCGCCCAACCAGTTCGACGAGGGCACGGCGATGCTCGTGCCCGCCGGCTCGCGCGTGGTGTTTCAACTGCACTACACGCCCAACGGGTCGGAACAGAAAGACCGCAGCTCGTTGGGCCTGGTGTTTGCCGACCCGGCAACGGTCACGATGCGAGTGGGCGGCGGTATGGCGGGCAACCGATTCTTTCAGATCCCACCGGGCGACGGCAACTACGAGGTGGGCTCACACCACAAGTTTGACAAAGACGTGCGGCTGATGACGCTGACGCCGCACATGCACTTGCGCGGTAAATCGTTCCGCTACGAGGCCGAGTATCCCGACGGCAGCCGCGAGGTATTGCTCGACATCCCGCGTTACGACTTCAACTGGCAGTTACGTTACCGCCTGCTGGAGCCCAAGCTGATGCCCAAAGGCACGAAGCTGGTCTGCACCGCCCATTTCGACAATTCGGCCGAGAACCTGGCCAATCCCGATCCGACGCAGGCCGTGCGTTGGGGCGATCAGACATGGGAAGAAATGATGATCGGCTATTTCAGCACCTTACCCATCGAGCCGAACGTACACGCGGCCGTTGAGACGCAGGGCGTGCGGCTGAAATAGGGACGTTTGTTGAGCGCTCAAGTCGTACTACACTGGCGTCCGCGACATCAATTTTCTACATAGCCCAGGCATGAATGCGGCGCAGCCCTGGGCTATGGAATGACGCACCTTCGGCGCTAAGAAAGCGAAACAAAAACCAGCCCAGACAACGGGTACATCGCGGCCTCAGAAATCAACTCGCTCGAGCCGGCCGGTGCCGATGGCACGACCGGGAGGCTAACGCCCCGCGCGCCCGTTCCGAGCGGCGGGATTACTCGTCGTCCCAGTCGTCGTCTTCGTCCTCGTCGTCGTCGTCGTCGTCCCAGTCCTCGTCTTCGTCGTCGTCCCAGTCGTCGTCATCGTCGTCGACCTCTTCCCACTCCTCGTCTTCGAGGTCTTCGTCTTCCAGATCTTCATCTTCGTCAAGATCGTCGTCATCGTCCTCGAATTCGTCGTCGTCATCGTCCTCGAATTCGTCGTCGTCATCATCTTCGAGCTCCTCCTCGTCGGCGTGAGCGCGCGGGTCGATCGCGGCGAGCTCCCACGGCTCGCGGGTCGAGCGGTCGGCTTCGGCGACGACGTTGGTGCAAGGTTCGTTGAGTGCAGGCTCCGGGCTGGCTTCGATCTTCACTTCAGGCTCCTCGTTCAAATCATTCCTCGGGTCAAGTTCGTCATCCCGCCGCGCGGCGGGCCTTGTATCGTGCTCGTCCTGGCCGTTGCCGGCCGGCTTGTGCTTCAGTAAGGCGGCCCGCGGCAAGTCGTCAAGACTCCGCAATCCGGACCACCGCAGGAAACGCTTCGTCGTTGCGTACAAAAACGGGCGCCCCAGTTCTTCTGCACGGCCCACGATACGGACAAGATCGCGGTCCATCAACTGCCGCAAAATCTCGCCGCACTGCACCCCGCGAATGGATTCGATTTCTGCCCGTACTACGGGCTGCCGATACGCCACCACGGCCAGCGTTTCCATGGCCGGCGCCGAGATCCGCGACTCGACCGGCGTCTGTTGCAACCGCCTCAGCCAACCGCCGAACTTCGGCCGTGTCAAAAGCTGGTAACCGCCGGCCACCTGCTCCACGCGAAAGGCGCTGGCTTGCGCGTCGTAATAATGGTTCAGTCGGCGAATCAGTGTACGTGCTTCCGTGCCGTCCGCCAAGCTGGCGAGCTGAGCAATCTTGCGGCTCGTCAACGGTTCGTTGCCGATGAACAGCACCGCTTCGAGCCGGGCCAGTTTCTCATCGCGGCGAAACTCACTGTGTCGAAACTCACTGTGCGCGGCGGTTGCGGCGAACGAGGTCGGGCCCTGACTGGCAAAGCGACGGTACGCCGGGAGTGCGCAGCCGCTCGCCCAGGCGGGCGCTTGACGATAGCGCGCGGCCACGCTTTTCAACTGCTGTGCGGGCAAGCCGGGCGAACGCAACATGCCGCTCAACGTAAGCAGCGCAGGCCATTCTGACAAGTCCTAATTCCCATCATCCGGCGGGTTTATCGCCGGCTGGAAAATTGCCGCAAAGCGCAGCGTTTGATAGCATGGGTCAGATGAGCGTCGAAGAACGCCGACTGGGACCATTTTTGTTGAAAGAGCGGCTCGGCGCGGGCGGTATGGGCGTGGTCTACCGGGCTACGCACGTCGAAACGCGTCGGCAGGTCGCCGTCAAAGTGCTTTCGGCCAAAGCCGCGGGCAACAAACGCATCGTGGCCCGTTTTGCCCGTGAGCTGGAGATACTCAAAGCTCTCAAGCACCCGAATGTCGTCCGTTGTTTTGGCGGCGGACGCCAAGGGAGCGAAATCTACCTGGTCATGGAGCTGGTCGCCGGCGGCTCGATTGCCGGGATGATCCGGCGGCGCGGCCGGCTCTCGTGGGAGTCGGCCATTGACTACGCACTGCAAGTCTGCGACGGACTGGCCTACGCGCACGAATGGGGTATCGTTCATCGCGACCTCAAATCGGCCAACCTGCTACTGACTAAAGAGGGCCAGGTAAAGATTGCCGATTTCGGCATCGCCCGAGTGCAGTTCGGCAAAAAGCTGACCGCGGCCAGGCACACCGTGGGCACGATGGCCTACATTGCGCCGGAGCAAATTCGCGGCGAGCCACCCATCTCGCACCGCACCGATCTTTACACGCTCGGCTGCGTGATGTTCGAAATGCTCACCGGCAAACTGCCGTTCGTGGCCGAGACGATGGCCCAGTTGATCTACCAGCACCTGGAAGAAACGCCGCCGCGCGTGGCCAGCATCGCACTTGACTGCCCCGTTTGGCTCGACGCCCTGGTCAATC
>DASSFG010000138.1:0-2899 GCA_035694685.1 Pirellulales bacterium | reverse complement strand
CCACGTTCTTGACTTCCGTCGAACGATAGGCTTTGCTCTTTTTCACGGGGACGACCTCCTAAAACAGGGTTTGGTTGGCAACAACTCAACCTTAACCCTCTTGAGGCGTCCCCGCTTTTACATACCTATAACCAACTACGGCTAATCGTCGTCTTCTTCCTCTTCCTCGCGGGCGATTACGAACGATGCCCGCACAGGCGGGGGCATGCGCGAGTCGGGGCCGCGCACGCTGCGCCAAATAATCTCGTTGAGCAGGATGTCGTCGGCGGCGTCTTCGCGGCTGAAGTCGAGTTGGGCCGACTGCTCGACTCCCCAGCCTGAGCTTGCGTTGCGGGCCTGCAGATCGACGCGGGCCGGGCGGTGACGGTAGCCCGACGTATCCGGCTCGGCCTGAAACGAAGCGTACATCGGCCGGGCCGCCGCATCGAACTGGCTCATCGGCTTTAAGTCGAGGATCAGTTCCATCGTGCGCAACATGCTCGACGTCGAGTACAGATTTGAATCGACGGAATGCCGCTTGCAATATGGGCTGATGACCAGGGCCACGGTGCGGTGCGCATCGACGTGATCCGAGCCGTTCTGGGCGTCGTCCTCGACCACGAAGATGGCGGTATCTTGCCAAAACTTGCTCTTGCTCACCGCCTCCACGAGCATGCCCAATGCCAGATCGTTCTCGGCGACCATCGCCGTGGGCGTCGGTTTCCCTCGGCGCTGCCCGTAGGTGTGGTCGTTGGGCAGCCGCAGCACGATAAACTCGGGCATCTCGCCTGCCTTTTCAAATTGGTGCAACTCCTCGGTGAACCGCTCGACCCGCTTGACGTCGGGGTAGTCGAGATCATAGGGGTGGAACTGCGGATCGAAATGCCCTTCCAGTGCCGGCAACGTGGCGACGGCCGGATCGCCTTTCTTCTTCCCCATGTCGATGAACTCGCCATAGCTGCGGTAACTCACCCCCGCCTCGCGGCAGCGGTCCCAGATGTAGCCGCCGGCGGGCACGGCAATGTCAAAATGGCCTTCGCTGGGGTAATCGAGTTTTTTCTGATTGCCGCGGTAGACGAGCGGCCAGGTCTTTTCAACGAAATCCGTGGCGTAGGCGGCCATGCTCCACTCGTGGCCGTCGGCGCTGACTTCGCTCTCCACGTAAAAATTGTCGAGCAACACGAATTCACGGGCCAGAGCGTGCAGGTTGGGCGTCACCTCTTCGCCAAACAAGCACAGATGCGGATCGCCGTTACCCTCGGGCATGTCGCCAAACACCTGGTCGTAGGTGCGGTTCTCCTTCACGATGTAAATGCAATGCCGCAGAGGCGTATCGCCGCCGACCTTCGCCGGAATCGGATTGTCGGCCTCAGGCTCGGGGGAGGGTGCAAAGTCCGACTTGAGCGGGCTGGCGCGGTAGGCGGCCTCGCTGTAGCGCGCCATCTGGTTGGGCGACGGGCTGTCGATCGCGCTCAACGTGCCGCGCAACAGGCCGCCGATGTATTGCCGCACACTCGACGGAGGATCCTGGTTGGGGTTCGGCCCTTGTGCGTTCGAGCTCGACATCAGCCCTTTGCCGTTGGCCACGTAGATGCGCTTGTCGAGCGGATGGAAACGGACGGAAGTGGGATACCAGCCGACGGGGATGAAGCCCATCGAACGGCTTTCGCCCGGTTCACTCGTATTGAAAACGGCAACGTTATTGTTGTCGGCGTTGGCGACAAAGAGCACCTTTCCATCGGGCGACAAAGCCAGGCTGTTGGGCGTGCTGCCATTGGGCGCCTTGGGATAAAGGGCGGTGGAGATCGTTTCCGCGGCCTGGCCGGTCTTGGTGTCGATGATCGTCACCTTGTTGGAATTGGCGCAGGCTACGAACAGCCGCTCGGCATCGGGCGACAAGACCATCTCCGTCGGATGCGGTTCGGTGGGCCAGGTATCGTCAATCTCCCAGGCCTTGAGGTCGATTACGGCGACCGCTCCCTTTCCCCAGAGACTGACGAAAAGCCTCTCACCGTCGGGCGTCGGCAGCACGGCGTAAGGATAACTGTCTTCGCTGAACTTCAGCCGCGTTGCCTGAGCAGGAGCCTCCAACGAAACGGCCGCCAGGGCGTGCCCCCAGCCGCCGGCCACGAAAAGCGTTTTGTCGTCGGCACTCGTGGCGAGCCCTGCCGGAACGAACGTCTCGTCACTCTTGGCGACGTTGATAGCTCGATGGCCGCTGAGATAACCGTCGGCGAAGGCATAGCGATGCACGACTTCGTATTCGCCGCCGCTGGCAAACAACTCGTCGCCGTCGCGATCGAACGCGATGCCATAAAATGCCTGGGGTACGCTGACCCGCGAAAGCACCTTTTCGTCCTTCAAATCGACGATGACGATCTCGTGATCTCCATATCCAGCGTGCAGCACGGCGGCCCAAAGTCCCTTGGGGTGCAGGGCCACCTGCACGGGAAAGTCGCCGAGCTTGATCTGTTTGCCGGCTGGCTTAAGCGACCACTGATTGGGAAGCACGATCGTGCCCTCGTCGCTCATGCCCGGCAGGCGGCGCGGCTGGTGGCGCTGGTTCGGGCGTTCTTCCGCCGAAGCAGCGGCCGCCAAGGTCAGCAGGGTAACGACCATTACGGACAAACGCACGCGGATCAACACATTAAACTCCTACTGAGCGGCACGAATGCAAAAAACGGTCGCGTAGTGCTTTGTCAAGGTGAAAACCTCGAGTTGGAGATTCTGTAGGGAACGCCCTCCGTGGCGTTCCGCGAATTGCGAGTTGACGCTCCTTCGCGCTTCACGGAACGCCACGGAGGGCGTTCCCTACAGAGCCCCGTTGCCATTCAACGCGAACATTAAACATTGACAAAGCACTACGCAACCCGGCCACACGTTGCGGCGATTATAGCCGAATGCGGCTGAACCGACAGAG
>DASSFG010000137.1:0-3121 GCA_035694685.1 Pirellulales bacterium | reverse complement strand
AAACTCGCGGACCAGCAGGGAAGGCCCGGCAGTGGATCCGTTTCGGTCTCAACGCTAAGCGTTGTAAGCCTTTCGATCGTTAGCGGCCCTGTCGGAGGGCGAGAACGGTACAAGTGCTGCGCCGCCGCGCAATCGTTGTCGTTGGCGAACAGAAACGGTCCATTCGTCGCTGCGTTTGTACAGATTCTGGTCGCGCGCGTGGTGCTGCGCTTCGCAGTTTCCTCGCTCCGCGATCGTATTGGAGTACCTGCCATGCTTTCCCGCTTCGCGCTTTCCATGACCTTGCTGGCCTCCGCCACCCTTGCCTTTGGCAGCAAGGCGGTCGATGCGGCCGAGTATGCCACAATGGACACGTTCGTCGATCCTGCCAGCGACGAAGGATATTTCGCTCTCAGCTTGTCGCCGAACGTCGCCCAGCCCGAAACGTCCGCCCACGACCTGGTCGTGCTGTTCGATACCTCGGCCAGTCAGGCCGGAGATTACCGGGCGCGGGCGCTCGAAGCACTGGCCGGCTTTCTCGAGGCTTTGCCGCCGAATGACCGCGTTGACCTCTGGGCGGTCGACGTGAATGCCGTCCGCCTGACGAATGACTTCGTCGCCCCGCAGAGCCCCGAGCTGAACGCCGCACTGGCTCAGCTCGAACGCCGGGTGCCGCTCGGCAGCACCGACATGGATGCGGCCATCAATGCCATCATTACTTCCTTCAATGGCCCGCCCGTCGCCGGACGTGCCCGCGCCGCCGTCTATCTGGGCGATGGCCTCAGCTCGAGTCACCTGGTGACGGCCGACCGCTTGAGGCAGTTTGCCGAGCGGTGTACGTCGGGCAAGATTCCGGTCACCTGTTATGCGATCGGCCCGCGCCTCGACGGCCAGCTCATGGGAGCGCTGGCCAACGCGACGGGTGGTTCTGTACTGTTCGATGAAGATGAAGAGCAATCGAGCGCGAATGCGGCCGGTCGGCAGCTTGCCGACGCCGTCCGCGGCTGGGTGATCTGGCCGGACAAGCTGAGTTTGCCCGCCGGCTTTCAGCCGGTTTACTATCGCGACGCGCGGCCTTTGCGATTCGACCGTAGCACTGTCCTGCTGGGCACGTTCAAACCCGGCAACAAAGTGCTCGGGCAGGTCAATGTGACTCTGAGGGGCACATTGGCCGGAAAGCCGCTGGAAATGAAATGGCAAATCACCCCACGGCAATCCAGCGACGACCAGGCATACCTGGCTCAACTCGTTGAGTTGGCCAGGCATGACAAGGGAGTCAGCTTGCCGACGGCGGGTGCTCCGGCGCTGGAGGAGGTACGGCAGTTGATGGCGGCGGGCGCTCATTATCTTGCCCGGCTAGGCCGACAGGCGGCGACCGTTGGAGACTTTGCCTCGGCGCGGCAGCTTGCCGATCAGGCGGCCAGGCTCGATCCCAGCGACCAGGAGGCGCTGATCTTGCAACGTGCCGCCGCCAATAAGCAGCCGCTTACCAAAACGGCGAGCTTTGTGCAGCGGGCGCGAAAGGACGATCCCACGGCGACCGACGACGCTCCGCCGCGCGAAGCCGACGACGGCGAATTGCTGGACGAAATTGAGCGGCAGCGTCGCGTGGTGGCGGGCTTTTTAAAGGCGGAGGTGCGCAACGCTCTCAACCAGGCCCGCAGCCGCATGGCTACCGATCCCCAGGGCGCCGGCGATTCGCTCAAACTGCTGCTCGACAAGGTCCAACACACGAGCGAAGCCGGTCCGGAATTGCGAGCGCAGCTTTCCGACCAGATTGAAGCGGCGCTGCGTGCGGTGAACCGGCAAGCCGTGGTCCAGAGCGAAACCGAGCTGCAGCGACAACAGGTCATCGCGGAGGGAGAAGCACGCGAACGGATCAACCGCGAGCTATTTTTGCAGGAACAGAAGGTCGACCAGCTTATGCAGAGATTCAACGCGCTGATGGACGAAGAGCGTTTTCGCGACGCCGAAGCACTGGCCGACATCGCCGAGGAACTCAAGCCCGGCCGGGCCGGTTTGCGCGGCGCCGAACTGACGGCGCGCATGGTGGGCTGGACCGCGGATATGACGCAAATTCGCGACATGCGGCACAAGGGTTACGTCGACGCCACCATGCAGATTGAGCTGGCGCACGTGCCGACCTCCGACGAGCCGCCGATTCTCTATCCCGATCCCGAAGTCTGGCAACTGCTGACCGAGCGCCGCAAAAAATACAAGGCGGTTGACCTGAAGAGCAACGGCCCCACCGAGGAGGCAATCCTCGCCGCCTTGGACGAGAAGACCGAGCTCGACTTCGCCGAACAGCCACTCTCCGACGTGATCGACTATCTCAAGCAACGGCACGACATCGAAATCCAATTGGATCAAAAGGCCCTCACCGACGCCGGCGTGGGCAGCGATACGCCGATTACCCGCAGCATCAAGGGCATCACCTTACGTTCGGCACTGAAGCTGATCTTGAGCGAGCTCGATTTGACGTACTTGATTCGTAACGAGGTGTTGATGATCACCAGCAAGACCGAGGCTGAGTCCATGCTCACCACGCGGGTCTATCCGGTCGCCGACCTGGTGATTCCCGTCGCGCCCTTGATAATGCGTGGAATGGGCGGACGGTTTTAAACACGCTCGCGGTTAAATACGCTGTAGGGTGGGACGAGCGAAGCGAGTCCCACCTGTTCGGCCGCCTGTCTTGGTGGGACTCCGGGTACCACCCAACGGATTGACGCCGCCCCCGCGCCCGAACAAAATCGCATGACCGTCGTTCGTGCTCACCCCTACGCACCTGATTGCAATGCATCGCCACTTATTTGCCTTTTGCCTGTTCGCCGTAACCGCCGCTACACGTGCGGATGAGTTTCCGCCGGTTAGCAAGCTTCCGCAACAGGCGGAGTTGCCCGACCCACTGCGGCTGTTCAACGGACAACAGGTAACCACGCCCGAAGAATGGCGCAACCAGCGCCGGCCCGAACTGAAGGCGCTGTTCGAGTTCTATATGTACGGCAAAGCGCCGCCGGCGCCTGACAACGTGCAGGCGAATATCGAACGAGTCGACGGGAAATACTTTGGAGGTAAGGCGACCAAGAAGGAGGTCACCCTTACGTTTGGCCCCGCCGAAACACCGGCGTTGCACCTACTACTC
>DASSFG010000136.1:0-16765 GCA_035694685.1 Pirellulales bacterium | reverse complement strand
CATATCGAAACCAGCAGACAACGATTTCGGCACGCCGCTGATGTCAAAGCCAGAGTCGGGATTGGTGTCGCTGAGATCCATCAGGGCCTGGCTGATGACCACCGAGCCGCGGCTATGACCGATGAACTGCACATCAACCACGTCGTTGGGGCCGGGCTGGTCCCATGTCGTTTCGCCGGCGCCGCTATAGGCGTTTGTGGACGTCGTGGCGGTCAAGAGAAGAGAAGCTGAAATATCTGTTGGGGACGGACTCTCTATCTCGCGGATCAACTGTTGCGCCATTTGGAAACCCGCCAACTCGGCAAAATAACCTCCGCTCAAACCGGGAGGCAGAGTCTTGTTGCTGATCTGCTCCCAGTGGAAACCAAAGGCCGCATCATAGTTGTCACCGGCCAACTCCGACGCCGTCGTGTCCACCCATGCCTGGGGCGTCTCCGGGAAGAGAGAATTACTCGTGAGGGCCTGCGTGACGTAGTTCAGCCCGCTCGGAGCGGTAAACCCGTGCGTGACGTCGGCGACGAGTAAAATGCGGAACTCGTCTTGAGGCGGATCGTAGGCGTCGTCGGAACTAAGCGAACCGTCATCGTCGGCCGTGGCGATGACGTATTCGTGGGTGGGATCGGGCGCCAAAGCTTGCGCGATGGAGAAACCGCTCTGCCCTTCCGGACCAATAACGATTTCATGCGAGCCCGTGCCTGCGTCGCCGCCCGTGATCGGCGCCTCCGCGACGGCCACTTGGTGGTCGTTGGTCGGATCATAGTCGCCCTGATTGGAGCGGTAGACGCGGAGCGTGAACGGGCTTTCGTCGTCATTATTCGTGACGCTGTAGTCGACGGTGACGTTTTGCGAATCCGTGGTGAAGACCTTGTCGATGGTTACAGTCGCGCCAACCTCGATGGTCGCCGACTCATCGCCGTCCCCGTCCGAAATCGAAGCGTTCAGCGACTCGCCGTCCTGGGTCACCGGGACGGTAATAGTTTGCGTCCCGTAGGTGTAAACCTGGTCGTCGAAACCGGGTCCCGTAATCGTCACGGGTTCGTTTTCCGTCCGGTCGTCCGGGCTGTAATTGTCCGTGGTGGTGAAGTCGACGATGAGCGACACCGTCTGCCCCGCTTTCACATCGCCCAAGGAGATATGCGCCGGCGAGTCGTCGAAGGGGCCAATGACGGTAAGCAGTAGGCGGTCCTCCAGATGCTCGCACCACCGAAGAAAAGCAGGGCGGCGTGCCTTGTACTTAGCCATCTTGCCGCGCCGCGACGATCGACCGCCGATTTTTGTTTCGTAAGATTTCATCGAGAATCTAATATAAGAATTTTGAATGCTGCGAACCGATTTATGTCTAGCGACCGGCGGCATGCTATCGCACCGCGGTCGCGTATGCCATCCGTTGAACGGAATTCGCGGGTTCAAGTTCGATAGGTTTTCATGTGGTGTCGCTCCAGGCGAAGGGGATGGCGTGCTGGCATTCGGTCCAGGCGCCGGACCAGGTGCGGCTTAGTTCGCGGAGTTGTGAAACGCTGTGGTTGATGCGGCGGTCGCGACGGCGCGAGGCGGCGGCGGTGATTCGCCCAGCCGAAGCGGTCAGCTTCGCTTCAGCGCGCCGCAAACGGTCGTCGCTGCCGCTGGCGAGTGCCCACTCGTGGTCGGCCAAGGCTTTGGACCATTCGCGGTCGGCCATTAGCGCGGCCAAGATCGAGAAATCGTCGCGCGAGAGGCGGCGACGCTTCCTGGGGCTGGCAGTCGGTTCCAGCAAGAAGGCCATCGCTTCGATCAGACCCTCTTCCATCATTTCTTCTCGCGGCGGCAGCTTGGGCAGCCGCCAGCCGTGGGGAGACAGTTCGGCCATCATGACGACCAGCGTCTCGATGCTCAGCCGCCCGTGCTGAAGCCCTTCGCTTACCGCCGAAGTCGTGACGAACAGCCGCTGCGCGGCGGCGTCTTGCGTGCCGCCGCAGGCTTTGACGGCGCTCTTCCAAATCTCGCGGCACCAGGGACGACGGGCGCCACAGCGAAAGTTCTTGAGGATCGCCGCCCGGCGGCTATCGCCCTCATTGCCCAGCGACTTTTCCCGGTTTCGTCGCATCGGCTCCTGCTTCAGGGTTCGGGGTTCGGGGTTCAGGGTTCAGCGTTCAGGAAAGGAAGAACGACGATTCACGGCTTCAGGCGTCGGAAATGCTGCGGCGCCAGATTTCATGGGCCGCAGGCCGCTATGCCGGCCGATCGCGGTCGTCTAAAGGATTGTCCGCAAAGCAGAGCGGAAAGCCGTCAAAAAAGGCTGAGGCCGGCGCCGAGGACAGAATAAGCTCCCAACATGCATTGACTTACCGGGAGGCTGACGCCTCCCGCTCGCCACAGGCGAGCGGTTTACAAAAGCGGCGATAAATCGCCGCACTCCAAGAATTTGGTTGAAGCGGGGATTGGGCGGCGGTATAACAAGTTCCTCGCAATGGGGGATTACCATGTCTGACGGCGGCCAATCGGGATGCGGCGAGCTGACAGCGCTGTTGAACCGCGCCAGCGCCGGCGAAGTCGATGCCCAGGACGCTGCCTATCGACTGGTCGAAGGCGAACTGCGCGAGATCGTTCACGCGCGGCTAAGAAACTGTCGGCGCCACGAGCAGACGACGCTGCTCGTGAACGACACCTTTCTCAAACTGGTTAAGCGGGGCCTGATTACCTGGGAATGCCGCGCCAAGTTTCTGCGACTGGGCTATCGCGCCGTTTGGGACCTGCACGTCGATTGGATGCGCCGCGAACATGCGGCCAAGCGGGGCGGCGGCAACATTGCGCGTCTCTCGGCCGATTTCGCCACGCTCATTGACGGCAGGCAACCGCTGGAACCAGCGGAGCTTTTGGCGCTCAACGAAGCGTTGGAAAAGCTCGGCCAGCGCGACGCCGAAGCGCGTGAGATCGTGCAGCTTCTTTATTTGGGCCATCGACAGGAGGAAGCCGCCGAAGTTCTGGGCCTGTCGCTGGCGACGGTCGAACGCCGTTGGCGGATGGCGCGCGGTTTCTTGCAGCGCGAGTTGGGAGCGTGAAGCATCGCGCAAAAAGGAATGGCATGGCAGAAAACACCCAAGATGAAGCCTGGCAACTCTTCGAGCGAGCGCTCGATTTGAGCGACAGCGAACGTGAGAAGTTGCTGTCGGACATGCGGCAAACCCGGCCGATGTTGGCCGGCGAAGTCGAGTCGCTGCTGAAGCACGAAGCCGCAGCCGGCGAGAATTCCTTCTGGCGGCGCGGATTGGCCGAACAACGACCCGAAGAGTTGCCGGGCGAAATCGGGCCGTATCGCGTGGTCCGCGAGATCGGGCGCGGCGGGATGGGCGTGGTTTACGAGGCGGTACACGTCGACATGGGCCTCGACAAACACGTGGCACTCAAGGTGCTGCCGGCGCAACGCAGCGACCCGGAAAGCCGCGAGCGGTTCTATCGAGAAGCCCGGTTGGCCGCCTCGTTGCACCATACGCACATCGTGCCCGTGCTGAATGCCGGCATTCACGACGGTCGCCCGTGGTATGCGATGACTTTCGTGCGCGGCGGCAGCCTGAGCAGCGTCGTGCGCTCGTTGCGGCAAACGAGCGCCAGCACACGAGAGTCAGCCAGCGTCGACACACCTACGGATACCTATGAATCGACCGGCGGGTGCCCTCGCCCTGACTCGCTTCCGGAGCGCCCTCACGCCGACCCGGGGCACCCGCTTGCGGACCCGGCGGGAGAGGGAGTATCCCGCCCTCACGCGGGCGCGCTCCCGGAGCGAGTGGAAGTTCCCTTTCAGGACGTTACCAGCAGCCAATATTTTCGCTGGGTAGCCGAATTGGGCATTCAAGCCGCCAAGGCGCTCGATTATGCCCACCATGCCGAGGGCCGGGGTCTCATTCACCGCGACATCAAGCCTGCCAATTTGTTGTTGGACGAAGACGGCGCCTTGTGGATTACCGACTTCGGCCTGGCCAAGCGACTGACCGATCCCACCTTGACTGCGGATCATCACGTCTTGGGAACGCCCTGTTACATGAGTCCCGAGCAGGCGGCGGGCGGGCCGCTCGACCGCCGCAGCGACGTCTATTCGTTGGGCGCGACGCTCTATGAACTAATCACGTTGCAGGCTGTATTCACCGGCACGCTTCAGCAGGTGCTCAAGCAGATCGAAAGGCAGGAGCCGGACCGGCCGCGGCGTCATAATTGCGCCGTGCCGCGCGACCTGGAGGCGATCGTCTTGAAGGCCCTCGCCAAGAGGCCGGCCGAGCGGTATCAAACCGCCGCCGACCTGGCCGACGACCTCGAGCGCTGGCTGAGCAGCCGGCCGATTCGCGCCCGCCGCACGAGCGCGGTGGGGCACGCGTTGCGCTGGTGCCGCCGGCAGCCTCTCGCGGTGGCCTTGATCCTGTCGCTGGTCGTTGGTTCGTGTACGTCGATCTACTTCGGGCTGTCGGCCGACCACCGAGCTCGAGAGGCCGACGACGCGCGGAAGCTGGCCGACCGCCGCGCCGTCGAAGCCGCCGACGAGGCCCGTCGGGCCGACACCGAGGCGGCGGAGGCCGGCAGGCAGGCCAAGCGCGCCGACGACAAAGCCGCCGAGGCCGTCGCCCACGCACGTGAAAGTCATCGGCGGCTGGTGGCCCATCACGTCTCCAGCGGCGTGCAACTGCTCGACGCAGGCGACGCGCTGGCCGCGGCGCCTTGGTTCGTCGAAGCATTACGGCTCGACTCCGACGACCCGGAACGCGCCCGCCTGCACCGGCTGAGAGTGGCCGGCGTTCTCGAGGCCAGTCCCAGATTGCTCCACGCCTGGTTTCACACCGGCCGTGTGCGCGGACTTTGCCTATCAGGCGACGAAGGGCGCGTCGTCACGGCAGGCGAGGGCGGCCTGGTTCAGGTCCACGATCTTGTGACGGGCGAGCTGCTGAATAACAAATCCCTCGGAAACCCCATCGCGTCGTTTTCGGCGAGCGGCGGCGGCCAGCGTGTCGCGGTGTGTACCTCGGCCGGCACGACCCACGTTTGGGATATGGCCGTGGACGCCGACTTGGGCCGATTCCTGTCGGGCTGGCGTAACGATGTAACGAGAGTCCTCTTGAGCGACGACGGACTACGCCTGGCGACGTTGCACGGCCAGCGGGAAGTGCGCGTTTGGGACGTCGAGCGCGGAGTACAGCGAGCGGGACCCCTCCAACATCCGAACGACGTATTGTGTTGGAGCTTCTCGCCCGACGGACGGCGATTGATCACCGGCACCGGCGGACGTGAGACGCCGGCCCAGTTCAATCAGGCGCAAATCTGGGACACTGAGACGGGCAGTGCCATCGCGCCGGTAATGACACACTCCGACGATGTGCTCACCGTTTCTTGGAGTCCTGATGGCCGCCGCGTCGCGACAGGCGGATGGGATAATGTCGCACAGGTCTGGGACGCGGTCACGGGCCAGGCGGTCCTGCCGCGTCCCGTCCGCCACGATGCTCCCGTGACGCACGCCTTGATCACTCAGCATGGCCACTTCCTGATTACCGGCAGCGAAGACCAGACCGTGCGCGTCTGGAACATTCCGCAAGGCACGCCTATTGGGCCTAAATTGCAGCACGGGGGTCCCGTGCTCGACTTGCAATTGGCGCCCGATGAATCCTGCATCGCTTCCGGCGGTTTCGACCGCTCGGTGCGGTTCTGGAACGCGCACGACGGCTCGTCGCCACTCGCACGACTGCCGCATTTGTCCGCCGTCGAGCGGGTGGCGCTGACGCGGAACGGCTATGCGATCACGGCCTGCGCCGACGGCTCCGTCCGCATCTGGGACATCCGCACCAATACCGAGCCCGTCTTGAGTTTGCTCACGGGCGGCTGTGCAGAACAAATCACGCTGAGCCCCGATGAAACTCGTTATTTGACAGTCACCGGATCGCAAAACAATGTAGCTAATCATTTTGCCCGGATCTGGAACGCCCAGACCGGCGCGCCCTTAGGTCCGCCGCTACGCCACGGGAGCCATGTCGAATGGGCCGAGTTCAGCCCCAACGGCGAAATGATTGTCACCGCTTGTCGCGATGGCACGGCCCGCCTGTGGAATGCGGCAGACGGCGCTGCGATCGGTGAGCCGCTCGTCCACCAAGGCCGCCTGTTTCGCGCCTCGTTCCATCCCGACGGAAAAAGTGTGCTCATCGCCAGCGCCGACGGTACGGCACGATTGTGGGATGTGGCTACCTGCCAGGAACGTCGGCGCGTAACGCATGCGTCGGCCGTGAATCGCGCCCTGCTGAGTCGCTCGGGTGAGCTGTTTGCCACCGCCAGCGCGGATCACACTGCCCGAATTTGGAACACGGCCACCGGCGAACCATGCACTGAAGAGCTCAGGCACGCAGGATCCGTCATCGAGTTGGCCTTCAGCCCCGACGGCCGACGACTGGGCACCGCCAGCGACGACAAAACCGCGCGAGTTTGGGAGGTCAAGACGGGACGGCCGCTCACACCGCCGCTCAACCACGCCGACGTGATTCGAACCATCGCTTTCTCGCCCCACGGCCGCCGCTTGGCTACCGGCAGCGACGACTGGACGGCCCGTGTCTGGAACGCCACCAGCGGCGAGCCACTGACACCCTACTTGCACCATGACGACAAAGTGAACCGCGTGGCCTTCAGCAACGACGGCACGATGCTCGCCACAGCCAGCGGCGGTCCCATTCGCGCCAACGTGGGCGAAGCCCGCGTCTGGGACGCTGCGACCGGCGAACCGCTCACGCCCTGGTTGCGGCACGGCAACGACGTGTTCGATTGCCGCTTCGACGCGGCGGGCAAATACCTTTACACTGCCTCGTGGGACTGGCGGGTACGAAAATGGGAATTGCCGTTCGACAAGCGCCCACCGGAAGACCTGCAGCTTGTGGCCGAAATATCCGCGGGCTATCGCATCGACAAGATGACGGGCGTTGCCTCGGTGGAGCCGGCTGAATTTCGCTCTCGCTGGATGCAGCGCGGTAACGTCCGGACGCACATCGCACGTTCTCCCACCGCATTGGCGCGCTGGCACGAGCCGCGAGCCACCGCCGCTTTGCAAAGGCTCGATTGGGCGCCGGCGGCCTATCATCTTGGCCGGCTCGCCGAACTGCGGCCCCACGATGCTTCGTTGCTTTGGCAGCTCGCGCCGATCCAATGGTATTTGGACGACCGCGAGGGCTACCGCGCCACTCGAACGAAGCTGCTGGCCCTGTATCATAACGATTCCTCCATACCTTTGGGTCAGGTTGCAACAGTATGCTTTGTGGCACCTCAAAACGACAATGGTCTGGTGGAGGTATCCGACGCCGCGCGGAATGCTTTGGATAAGGCGCCGGAATTGTGCGGCTGGCACCATTCCTACGCGGCACTGGCCTATCGGCTGGACAAATTCGATGATTGCCAGCAGTCGCTCGACAAGGCCCGCGAGATTCACAAAGGACATGCGCCGCTGCAAGACGTTTTGTTCCACGTGATGCTGCTTTGCCGTCGCGGCGAAGCGTCTGCTGCTCGCCCTTTATTCGAGCGGTGCCGCCGCACAATCGAAAGCGAACGAATTGCCGTGCCCGAACGTCCGACGCCCAACGCTTGGAACCACGTCGTCTCCGAAATCCTTTTCCGCGAGGCCCAGCAGTTGGTGGACGCAGCTACCGTTCCAATCCCTAATAACGTCGACAAGGCGTCGAGCGCTGATTGAGGCAAAACGCAGACCCAATCCGGCTTTGTTGAAAATCCCTTGCATCCAGACCGGGCACGGAATACGTTCAAGAGCATGAACGACGAGCTCTTGCAACAAGTGCAACGCGAGGCCGCCGAAATCCACGCGCACGCGGCCTGGCTGAAAATCACGCCCGAGCGCGACACTGCCGGCAAGGTGCGCGTTTCGGTCGAGCTGGTTGGCCGGTTCGAGGCCGACGCCCAAGACCTCTCGGGAAGCATCGTGCGCGAAATCCATCGCCGGCTACTCGAATTTGAAGCCAACCTGGAATAGGCGGCCTTCCCAATGAGTTCCTCGGTGGCCTGTCCTGATGTAGGATCGTTGCGGCAATTTGCCGCTGGCCAGTTGGATTCGGCGCTGCACCAACAAATCGCGACTCATTTAGCCGCCTGTGAAAACTGTCGCGGCCTCGTCGCACGTCTGAGTAACTCAGGATCTTTTGGTCAGCCTGCTCCGGAAACTCAAACGGAGTTGGCGTCGCCCGCAAACGTAGTCGACCAAATGGCGGAAACGCGTGTGCTCGACGACGAACATGCCGAGCACGAAACGGACCTGCGTTTTCTGGAACCCAGCGCCAACGAATGTGCCCTGGGACGCATCGGCAAGTACGACGTGCTGGGCATCTTGGGACGCGGCGGCATGGGCGTGGTTTTCGATGCTTTCGACGACGTCCTGCACCGGCACGTGGCCATCAAAGTGCTGACGCCGGAATTGTCGTCAAGCGCCAAAGCGCGACGGCGTTTTCTCCGCGAAGCCCGCGCTGCCGCCGCCATCAATCATCCGAACGTCATCATCATCCACGCCGTTGACGAGCAGAATGGCATGCCTTATCTCGTCATGGAGTACGTGTCGGGACGTTCACTCCGCGACCGGATGCGGCGCTCGCCGCAACTGGAATTGATCGAGATCGTGCGCATCGGCGCTCAGATTGCCACCGGACTGGACGCCGCTCACGCGCAGGGTGTCATCCACCGCGACATCAAACCCAGCAACGTCCTGCTCGAAGACGGAATCGAACGCGTCAAGATCGCCGACTTTGGACTGGCCAGGGCCGCGATGGACTTGGACGACATCACCACCGTCGGCCAAGGCGTGGGCACGCCCGCCTACGTCTCGCCCGAACAGGTCAATGGGGGCGACGTCGATCAGCGCAGCGATTTATTCAGCTTTGGTTGCCTGCTCTATGCCATGGTCGACGGCCACTCACCTTTTCGTGGAAAGCTGGCCATCGACGTGCTTCGCCGGGTGGCGGATCACCATCCGACCGCACTCGCCAAACGCGACGATCGCATTCCGCAGTGGTTTTCGGACCTCGTCGATAAATTGTTGCAGAAAGATCCGAACAAACGCTACCAGACGGCGCGCGAAGTGGCCGCCGAACTGCACGAACAACTTGTCGTGCTCAACCAGATGCCGTCCGACCGCTTGCCGAAAGTAGTGAAAGCCGCGGCGCCCCGTCCGGCTTTCCGCCGCAAGCGATACGCCGGCCTGGCGGCTTTGGCGGCGCTCGCCGTCGCAGCGTTTTCGTATCTGATTATCTTGCCGCTGCTGAAAGACCGCGGTTCCCAGACCGTCACTTCGCCACTGGTCCGGCACCAGGGCGTCACAGTCACAGACAACCGCCCGCCATCGGCGGTCGTTTCCGTCTCACAGTCGGGAGCGGCTGATTTCCGTTCACTCGCTCAGGCGGTGGCCGAAGCGCCGCCGCGAGCGACCATTCGCATTCTCGACGACGCCGTTTACGAGGGGCCGATCTCACTTACCGGCGATCGATACGCCGGTTTGCACATTGAATCGCCCCAACGTGCGACTCTGCGGTCGACTTCTTCGAATTCGCCGGTGCTTTCGTTAAACGGAGTACCAAATGTTCTCGTCCAGGGACTTCGCATCTCCGCCTCAAAAGAACAACACGCCGTTTGGATCGGTGGACGCTTAGACGGGGCGCACTTGGTGGGCGTCGAGTGTGAGCATCCTCCACAAGCCAAATGTGGCGTGGCCGTCATCGACCAGGCAACCGGCGCCGCCGAGTCGCCAATCGTCATCCAGGGATGCTCCTTCACCGACGACTATGTTGGACTGGCGGTGCTCGGCCAACCGGGCAAGCCGGTCGATTGGCTGCTGGTGGAGCATTGTCGCTTTCAGATGGCTGGCGCCAGTGTCGGCATTACGATGGAGAACGCTGTCGAGCACGTGACGGTCTCGCACTGCGTGGTCGCGGGCGAAGGCACCGCTTCGGGCATACATCTGAGCGAGAACGTGCGCGACGTTTCCATCCTCAACAACACGTTTCACAGGACGACGGACTGGATTGGCTTGCACGGCGAAGCTGCGAATAACGACGTCGCCGTCCGACGAAACCTCGTCCTGGAATCGCGGTACATCATCGCCGGAGGAACCGATTTTCAACGTCTTGTCGATGCCTGCCTGTCCGACAACTTGTGGGAGCTCGCACCAGGCACCGACGAGAGCCAGATCCGCGCCGTTTGCGCTCCTCGTCTGCCGCCGGACCAGTTGGCCGTGGTATCCCGCGACCCAGACGATGCCGCTTATCTGCAACCACTTGCCGACTCGCCGATCACGGGGCTGCGTGATGAGAACGGCAGCAACTTTATCGGAGCAATTCCACCTGGCGGCGACCCGCCACATCACGATTAGCAAGTTGAAACCATGAGCAACGCCGACGAAGTCGATCCTTACGTGGCCTACCAGGTGGAGGGCGACAAAATGGATTTCGCCCTTTGGCCGCTGGCCGACGGCAGCCGCGCACTCGCTTTGTTCCTCACCGCCGAGGCCGCCCGCGCCTATCTCGACGCGGCGCAGCTCGCCGGCGATTGGCGCATCGTCCGGCCGACGAAGCCCGACTTGATGAAAATCCTGGAAGAGTGCTGGGAGGCCGGGGTCTTAAAAGCCGTGCTCGACACCGCTCAGGAAGGCCGGCAGATCCTGTTCGACATCTTCGAGGTGCTGCAAGAGAGCAAGCGAACTCCACCCCCATCGCCACCCGTCTCCTAACTATCCGCGGGCGATTACAGGGCGCGCTTTGAGGAGGATGGGCTTCCTAGCCCGTCACCATCCGATGTCGACGGCCTGGGAAGGCCATCCTTCCATGAGGAGACACCCCGTATCAGCACACGGTTGCCGTGATTCTCGGTCCTCAAAGTCAATCGACGCCAACGTCGTCATGATGCTCTTCAAGAAACTTCTCGATGGCCTCAAAGGTGACGGCGTGACGCATGGCGGTGTTGGAGTCCCAACTGTTGTGCATAGCGATAATCTCGCCGCGCTCGTTGAACAAAGGACTGCCGGAGTGGCCCCAGTAGGTCCAAGCGTCGTGCTTGCAGCCGCCGAGACGCTGGTCTCCAAGCCGGTCGTCAAGAAAGCCCCGAATGGTTCCGGTCGAGACGTGGAACGGTTGGTAGTCGGTCGCTTCGCCACTGGGAGTTCGGCTGCCCGGCTGGCCGATACAAACGACAGGTGTTCCTGTTTTGGGCGGTGCACCGGCGAGCTGGGCGAAGGGAAGATCGCGTGCGTCGATCAGCCGGCAGAGTGACAGATCGAGCTGCGGATCGTGTGCCACACATTCGGCTGTGAAACGCCGCCCATCGGGAAACTGCGCGGTGAGACGGGCCCCCACGTGCCCGGCGACGTGGGCTGCCGTGAGCACCCGGCCATTCGCCGCCAGGTTCACGCCGCTTCCGCCAGCCAATCGAACGCAGGCCGGCTGCACACGCCGAATTGCCATGCGCACGGCGGCAGCGGAGATTTCCTCATCGACGTTTTTCAAATAGGGGTTGGCACTGCTCCGCGGCGTCCATGTGCCATCCGTGCTGATGGCGCCGCCCAGGTCTTTGAGATCCGTCAACAACAGCGCCTTGGCGATCTCGGCATCGTCATCGGCCAGCGACGCCGCGAATGTCGCACGCGCCCGCTCAAATAGTTGCAGCGTGCCGCCGGTGACCTGCCAGCGCGAAGCAATGTACACATACCAACCGGCGATGAGTCTCAGGTTTTTGAGCTGCGTGCGAGAAAGCAATTCGGGCTGGCCGGTCACAATCCGTTTCAGCCGTCGGGCATCGTGCCCAAACTCTTCGATATCGTGGCGGAGCGTCCAATTCACGCCGTCAGCATCTTCGTGTCCCATCACGACGAACGACCGCTCATCGCCCCTTGGGCAAATCCGATCGGTCAGCAGCCGGCGCGTCGCCGCCGCGGCCGCGTTTGCCAACGTCACGGCGCGTTCATCGCCCATTTCCTGCCCCGATTGTTTCGCCGCTTGAACGAGCAAGCGCCGCACGGTTTCCGTCGGCAGCGCTTCTGCATCGGCTCGTCGATCGACGAATGCTTCCAGCGATTCAATGATTTGCGTGATCGTCAAATCGGCATTTTTCAAGGCCAGCGGGTGCAATTCGCTGCGGCCTAAAGCTACGTCGACAAACCAGTCGACAGCGGGTCCATCGTCAGCGAGCGCTGTGTCGTATACGTTGAGCACGTGCAACAGGCGCTGACTGCCCGGCAGTTCGGGGCGCCCAGTTACCTGTACCAGCGAATCGACCAGCGTACTCATGAGATGCCTGGCGGTCTCTGCCTTATCTTCAGCGGGATTCTTGCTGGCATACTCACTGACAGTCGTTTCCAAGGTCTCGCCGTCGCATCGCCGCCGAAGTGACGCCAAGTCGACACCGGATATGGCAGGCGGCGGATACGGTTCTTTGCCCGCCAACGCCTTCTCAAGGCGCGTGTCGTCAGCCCGCGCCGGTTCCGACCGATGGCTTACGCGATCGAGATGGTGGAAGATCTCGTGATGGAACGTCAGCGGCAATTGCTCGTCGCTGTAGTACGCCGCGGCCACGGCATCGGCCCCGTTGTAAATGCCAAAGTAACGATAACCGTGCAGTTCCTTGTCATACGGGCGAAAACCATCGCCTTTTCGCGAGACGCAACGGGCAAAGATGCCAACCGCTTTCATGCCGACGGCGCCAAGGTAGCCCGGCGGCAGCTTGCGGACTTCACGGCAGGCGATCCGCGCGGCGGCAACTTGCCGCTCAGCATCAAGCTCGGGCATCGCGTCGTGATAGTTGCCCGGCGGCAGTGCATCAACGTTGAATACGAGCTTCGCGCCGGAGTAGCGCTCGAAATCGGCAGACAGCTCACTCAGAACAGGTGGAGCTTCGCTAGCGTAGGATGTGCGGAGCAACGCGCTGAGGGCCAGCACCAGCAAGACAACAAGCGACTGCCTGACCATCAATTGGCCTCCTCTTTTGGCAGCAAGGGCACTGACAGCGAACGAGTCGCCTTGGATGCCGCACGGCGTGTTCCGGTAGAAATGTGCCATTAAGATTACCATGATTCAACCGCCGACGCCACTCGGATATCCTCGAAAGGCATCGCGCCAGACGCTCCAATGGAGGAGCAATTTGGCATCGTCAAGACGTTGGATCGAGCAACTCGTCAAGCAGAATGATTTGCAAGTTTGCAGGCGGTTTCATGCGCAAGTCATTCGTTACGATCGCCGACGCGCCGTTTTCGATGGCTGTGGCAAGTTGGAGAGCGTCGGGTGTCGCGACGTTTTGGGAAGCGCGGATCTCGTCTGCACGTTGCGCTATAGTGGCTGTGATTGCCAATGCGGTGATGCCCGCAGCTTCGAGGAGGATCGTTTCGTACAGTTTGGCTAAAGACTGGTTGCCTTGCCTCAGCGGCTGAACGAGAACTTCTAGCAACGTGAGCGTCGAAGTGACAACCTTGAACCGGCCGGCATCGAGCGCCTGGAAGAAAGGCTCGACAATTGGCAAATAAACAGGATGCTCCTCAATGAAATAGATGAGCGGCCCCGTATCCAGAGCAACGACCTTGCCGGTAAGGTCGTCTACCCATGCCACGACGCACGCTCCTTCCGAACATAATCACTGGCATCAATTCCCTGCCAAACCTCTTTGCCGAGACCCCGTAACTCCAAAATGCTTCGCTGTGTGGCCGACGCGCTGCGAAGCGCGACGAGGCTCGATAATTCATGAACGAGTTTTTCTTGTTCCTTGGTGGTGAGGCGGCCGAAATGGCTGACGATTTCATCATAGGCGTCGGTCGACATGGCGTCCTTCTTCAAATAAGGTTCTCTGCCCTTTATTCTGCCTTGCCCACAGTAGACGGGCAAGCGCGCCATTGCCCGGCGGGGACGGATTCTCCTAGAATGCCGCGATTCCACTGAAAACTCCGCACCGAAAGGACGACGCCGTGCGCTGGAGCCAGACGCTCATTCCGACGATGAAAGAAACGCCCGAAGGGGCCGAGATTCCCAGCCACGTACTGATGCTGCGGGCAGGTCTCGTCGGCCAATTGATGGCGGGCGCCTATACCTACCTGCCGCTCGGTCTGCGGGCCTTGCGAAAAGCCGAGCAGATCGTCCGCGAAGAAATGGACCAGGCCGGCGCCATCGAGCTGCTGATGCCTGCTCTCACGCCGATCAACCTCTGGCAGCGCACGGGCCGCGTCGAGGCCTTCGGCAACGTGCTGATTCAGTTTCAAGTGCGGCGGCAAAACCGCCAGGTTCACCTGGCCCTTGGGCCAACGCATGAGGAAGTGGTCACCGACGTCGTGGCCAGGTACGTATCCAGCTATCGGCAACTGCCCATCACGCTCTACCAGATTCAGACCAAGTTCCGCAATGAAGAGCGTCCGCGATTTGGCGTGCTGCGGACGAGCGAGTTTCTGATGAAAGACGCGTACAGCTTCGATACCTCGCTCGACGGCCTGAATGCCAGCTACGACAAGATGTATCATGCTTACTGCCGCATCTTCGACCGTTGCGGCCTCGACTACCTGGCCGTCGAGGCAGAAAGCGGACCGATCGGCGGCGATGCCAGCCACGAGTTCATGGTGCTGGCCGAAAACGGCGAAGACAGCGTGGTGCACTGCGCCGGCTGCGGTTACGCCGCTAATCTCGAACGGGCGGACGTCGGCCGCCGCGATAAGGCGCCGCCACCCTCCGCTGTGACCGCCTCGGCACCGGCCCTCACGAAGGTCGATACGCCCAAGGCCGGCAGCATCGAAGCGGTCAGCAAACTGCTCGGCTGCCGATCAAGCGAGATGATCAAGACGCTTATTTACTCTGCCGACGATAAGCCCGTGGCCGTCTTGATTCGCGGCGACCACGAGGCAAACGAAGGCAAAATCCGCCGCGCGTTGGGCGCGGCAAAGGTCGAGTTGGCTTCACCCGAAACAATCGAAAAAGCCACCGGCGCGCCCGTCGGTTTTGCCGGGCCGGTGGGCCTCAAGATTCCCGTGTGGGCCGACTGGGAAATCGCTTCGATCGCCGCCGCCGTCGTGGGCGCGAACGCGGCTGATGCGCATTACACCGGCGCCGTGCGCGGCAGGGACTATGAGGTCGGCCAGTTCGCCGACCTGCGAAACGCGGGCGACGGCGACCCTTGCCCGCGCTGCCGTGAACCACTTGCCCTGCGGCATGCCATCGAAGTCGGACACGTCTTCAAGCTGGGCACCAAGTATTCCGAGGCCCTCTCGGCCCGCTTTCTCGACGAGAAGGAGCAGCTTCATCCGGCCATCATGGGCTGCTACGGCATCGGCGTGAACCGCATCATCGCCGCGCTCATCGAAACGCGGCACGACGAGAACGGCATCCTCTGGCCGATGTCGCTGGCGCCCTACGAAGTGCTGCTGGCGCCGCTCAACGTCAATCAACAGGACGTGATGGACACGGCTAACCGGCTCTACGACGAATTGACCCAAGCCGGCGTGGAGGTGCTCATGGACGATCGCGACCAGCGGCCCGGCGTGAAGTTCAAAGACGCCGACCTGATCGGCATTCCTTTGCGGGTAGTCGTCGGCGGACGCAGCCTCAAAGACGGGCAGCTCGAAATCAAATGGCGCTGGAAGGAAACGGCCGAAAACATTCCGCTCGACGGGGCCGCAATCGCGCTGGCCGACATGGTACAGTCCGAACGCAACCTGGCCCACGCCACGACCGAATCACCAGAATAGCTTGCCAATGTTGGCTATCCCTTTGCGCGGCGCCGGAGATTGCCGACAAGGAGCCAACTGCCGAGTCCGACCATCGTCCAGCCCACCATCCAGCCGATAAAGAGTGGCCACCCATTCTTTAACTGCTGCGCCAGCGCAAGACCATTCGTGAAAGCGGCCGCAGCAAGACAAAACGCCGAGATGGAGGCGAGCAATCGGCCTAAGCTGAATTGAAATCGTCGGGTCATAGGCTGATTATCAGCCGTGCCGGCCACAATTGGCAAGGAGTGCGGACGGCCTTTGGAGTGCGGCGATTTATCGCCGCTTTTGCCGGTCGCGGAGCGACCTTTTCTTTCGTCGTGCCGGTTCTTCGTCGCCGGCCGGCGCATCAAAAGAAAGCGGCTCCTCCGCGAGCCAAAGCGGCGATAAATCGCCGCACTCCAAAGGGTTGCGAATCCTGGGTATTCCGGCTTTCAAGCCGTCGAATTTCGCAGCCTTGGCGGTCAGGGTTGATTGGGCTCGAACGGCACGAGTCGGAACAACTCTTCCGGCCCGGCGTACTTCTCGGCCAGGTCGTCGTGTACCGGCGAAAGGTGCGCCTGGTATTGTTCGATCAGCGCCCGCTTGCGGAGTCGCTCGGCATCCGTCAAAACGATGCGGCGGTCGGGCGCATCCGGCGGCGTGCCGTGGACAACGAAGCTGAACAGCATGCCGCGATACCCCGCCGCTTTGACCGCGTCGCGGACGAACCGGAACGTCGTCCGGTGGTCGGGGTGCGTGTCGGCCTCGTCGGTGACGTAAATCTCCTGCGGCCGACACGCCTTGATGATCTCCACGAGGTCGGCGAGGACAGAACTTCGACGGTAGGGGGCTGGGCGGCCGTGGGCAAGCGTGTGATAGTCGCGGATCACTGTGCCGTAGGTTTCGGCCTTCCCGGTGAAAGGCTGCCGGTACGGTGTTTCGTCCTGAGCTTCGTAAATCGCCTTCAGGCCGGAATCGGGATAGCCGAGGGAGATCAGATCCGCGGCGCGGACGCCGATCCCGCTCAACGCGTCGACGGAGTGCCGCCGGCGAACGGCGGCGAGGCGGAGA